>JAOAQY010000069.1 GCA_025210965.1 Tissierellales bacterium | reverse complement strand
TATCAGAAATGTCAGTAAGCTGTCCTTTTTTCATTAACTTTCTTAATTCTTTTTTATCTAATAACGACATAGTGGTGTATCCCTCCTCATAATATTATTTTATATTATTTCAGAAGTTTACACCACTTATTATATACTCTCCTTTCTTATTAATGCCCTTAATTATCATTTTCTAACAATACTACTGCCTGTGAAGATATCCCTTCTCCACGTCCTTCAAATCCCAATTTTTCAGTTGTCGTAGCTTTTATATTTATCTGATTTTCTTCTATACCCATAACACACGCTAATCTTTTCTTCATATCACCTATATATGGTGCCATCTTTGGTTTTTGAGCTATTATTATCGCATCAATATTTATGATTTTCATATTAGATAGCTTTATTTCTTCAATTACTCTTTCTAATAGTAGTAGGCTTGATATATCTTTAAATTCATTAGCTGTATCCGGAAATAATCCTCCAATATCTCCTTTTCCAATAGCACCTAAAATAGCATCCATAATAGCATGTGTCAAAACATCTGCATCCGAATGACCTAAAAGTCCTAGCTCAAAAGGAATTTCTACTCCGCCTAGTATTAATTTTCTATTTTCTACAAGCGCGTGTACATCATATCCTAAACCAACTCTCATCTACTTCATTCCTTTCAAAATATTCTCGGCTAAAAAAAGATCTTCTGGTGTCGTTATTTTTATATTATCATAGCTTCCCTCAATGTATTTTACTTGTCCACCTATTCTTTCAACAAGCATACTATCGTCAGTCGCCTTCACTTGATTGTAATAACCCCTTCGGTAGGCTTCTTTTATAATCTCTAATCTAAAACTTTGAGGGGTCTGTACATTTAGAAGTTTTGTTCTATCCAATGTCTCTTTTATAATTCCATGTTCTACTATCTTTATAGTATCTTTGCTTGCAACACCTACAACAGCTCCATCGAATTCCATAGCAGCTTTTAAACTTTCATATATCCAGCATTCTTTAACAAATGGCCTCGCCCCATCTTGTATAGCAACTAACACGTTCTCTCTTTCATCTATATTTTCTAGAGCATTGAAAACAGAATCCTGCCTTTCTTTCCCTCCAACAATGATTCTAATTTCTTTTTTCTTTACATAATTGTCAACTATATTTACTCTTATATTCTCAATTTCTTCAGCTTTAGATACTAAAATAATCTCATCAACAAAATCCGCTTCGTCAAATACCATTAACGTTCTTGCCAAAATAGGTATCCCGCCAATACTTATAAATGCTTTATTTTGATCAGCTTTCATCCTAGTAGCAGATCCTGCTGCTAAAATCACAGCTACTACTTTATATTCCTCTATCACATCTTCACCTCTTTTAAAAAAGCGATCCTAATAGGATCGCTTTTCTAGCTTTTTTTTGATTCTTTTTCAATAGGGCCCAAAATTTTAACAACTTTAGCAAAAATCATCTTACCAGCAGCAGTTTGAAGAACACTGCTAACCTCTACTTCAGCATGAGTTGCTAAATGTTTCTTGCCACCCTCTATTACTATCATAGTTCCATCATCTAAATAAGCTAACCCCTGCCCTGATTCCTTTCCTTCTTTGATTATATCAACATTCATAATCTCTCCAGGCAATACAACAGGTTTTACTGCATTTGCAAGTTCATTTATATTCAAAACCTCAACTCCGTGAAATTCTGCCACCTTATTCAAATTGTAGTCATTAGTTACGACCTTTCCTTTCAAAAGCTGACCTAGTTTCAGAAGTTTCATGTCAACCTCAGATATCTCTTCAAAATCTTTATCAGAAATAACAACTTCTATATCTATTTCCTTCTGAATTCTATTCAATACATCTAAGCCTCTTCTACCACGTTTACGCTTCATTCCGTCTGATGAGTCCGCTATGTACTGTAACTCGCCAAGTACAAACTCAGGAATTACCAACGGGCCTTCTATAAATCCTGTCGCACAAATATCAGCTATACGGCCATCTATAATAACACTAGTGTCCAATACCTTTGCTTTATTTTTAGACTTAACGCCTTTTAATGCATATTTTTCTTTATTTTGATTAGCTGTATTTTTCTTAAAAGAAATAGAAAGATTAGCTATATCATCTTTTCTTTTAAGCGGTACCATCGCACCAAGATAACCTAACAATAAATACAACAATATCGACACTATATTAGCTACATACGGTATATTTATTTGATAAAAAATTTGGCTAATTAAAAACGCTATGAGTAGTCCAATAATCAATCCAATAGATCCTAAAATAACATCACTAAATGGTACTTTTTGAATCGTCTCCTCTAATTTATGAAAATGATTGATAATTTTTCTAGAAATAATAAACAATATAAGTGCAAAAATAATAACAAATACTGAATTAACTCCAAATTGTAAATACCCTTCAAATTCCCACGAAAAAAGAGTTTCAAAAAGAGAATACGCGCCCAAACCAATGATTCCTCCCAAAAGAGTAAGCACTGCTCTAATTATGCGTTCAACCATTAATTCACCTCCAAGTTATTCTCCTACTGTCTCTTGAACTAGACGCTCAACCTCTTCTTCTTCCTTATCTAATACTAGTACAACTTCACTTATAAGCATCTGTTTTGCGGTATTTAGCATCTTTCTCTCACCAGTAGAAAGTGTTTTTTCTCTATCTCTCAATATCAAGTTTCTTATAACTGCTGCAATCTCGAAAATATCCCCTCCCTTAATCTTGTCTAAATTTAATCTAAATCTTCTGTTCCAATTTTGCGGCATCTTAGTTTTTTCATCTGCAAGTATTGCAAATGCCTGATCTACTTCTTCTCTAGAAGCCAATTCTCTAAGACCAATATTACTGGCATTCTTTACCGGAACCATAACTCTAATACTCCCAACTGGTATAAACATCACATAGTACTCAAGTTCTTCACCTAGTATCTCTCTTTTCTCGATGTTTACAATCTCCCCTGCACCATGCATAGGGTAAAAAATTCTATCTCCTATTTCAAACATTTCAGCACCTCCATATAAGGATATAATTCTAGTATACCCTATATAAAGGATTATGTCAAAATTTGTATTTTAACACACATAGTCTTCAATGTCAACAATTATATTGTTCTATTTTGCATAGCCCTCTCCTGTAGTCTCATTAATTTATCAGCTATAATTTTGGCTCGCTTTTCTCCAATGCCATCTACTTCTTCTAATTGATCAGTATCAGCCTCTATAAGTGATTGAAAACTACCGAATGCTTCTATCAATTTTTCTAAAACACTATTTGGTAATCTAGGTATTTTTGCCAATATTCTATATCCATATGGCTCAACACTTTGATCTAATATTCCAGCTATGTTTTCATACCCTAATATTTTTGAAATATTAACTAAGTCCCAAAGTTCTTCTGAGTCTAATTTTTTTATTTCTTTTCTTGCCATTTTAGGCTCTTCTGCAACTTCTTTTTTAGCATAATCTCTTATTATATTTTCACTGTCTTCTTTAATGTCTGTTGTAAGTTCTTGAAGCTGCATACTTATTAATCGTCCTTCTATTCCTAGTTCTAATATATAACTTTCTATTTCTTGAACTATTTTCATCATCATCTCTATTCTTTGAAGAACCTTGCATACATCATATAGTGTTGCACTGTCCTCAAACTCCATCGCTTCTAAATCACCCATAGCTTTGTCTAATGTTTTTTTGTAATTTTCTAGCGTCTGTATTGCTTGATTGGCTTTTATTAACACTCTGCTCGATTCCTTAAGCACATATTTTTCATTTTTATAGTATAGAGTTATTATATTTCGCCTTTGTGATATAGATATAACTAATCTGCTAGTTTGCTTAGCAAATTTTTCTGCTGTTCTATGCCTTATTCCAGTTTCATCCGAACCGACATTTGCATCAGGTTCTAATTGAGTATTTGCTGAAACAATTCGTCTCGCATCCTTACTCAATACTATCGCACCATCCATTTTAGCCAATTCGTACAACTTAGCTGGTGAATATTCACTATCTATAGAAAATCCTCCAGCAGTTAGACTCATAACATCTTCATCGTCACCTAATACTATTATAGCCCCAGTGTTCGCTTTCAGAATATTATCAAGACCTTCTCTAAATTCAGTTCCAGGAGCTACCATTTTAACAAATTTAAATAATGCAGTTTTTTGATCTAATTGTTTGACCGTTTTGCTCAAATTAATCACCTCCCAAATATTTTTGTAATTAGTTCCCCTATTTGACTTACTTCTACAATTTCTATACTAGTATTCTTAGGTAATTCAAATCTACTTTTTGGTATATATATTTTATCAAAACCCAATTTTTCAGCTTCTGATATTCGCTTTTCCAAGTTTGTAATAGTCCTTATTTCACCAGCTAATCCAACTTCTCCAGCCACAACAATTTTACCATCTACAGCTTTATCTTTGTACGATGATACCAATGCTACTACTATCCCTAAATCTAAAGCCGGTTCTTTCATTTGAATTCCACCAGTTATATTAACATATGCATCGAAGGCCTGCGCCTGAAGCCCTATCCTCTTCTCCAATACTGCCATGAGTAGTGACACTCTGTTATAATCTACTCCAGTAGTAAGCCTTTTAGGATTTCCAAAAGAAGTAGGGCTAACTAACGCCTGAACTTCAACCATTACCGGTCTACTTCCTTCAATCGCCGAAACAACGATGGTTCCCGATTCTCCAATTGGTCTTCCTGCCAAAAGCATCTCTGACGGATTTTCTACAGCTATAAGACCTCTATATGTCATTTCAAAAATTCCAATCTCATTTGTAGATCCAAATCTATTTTTAACAGCTCGCACAACTCTATATATATTATCCTTGTCACCTTCAAAATAAAGTACAGTATCCACCATATGTTCCAATACCTTTGGGCCTGCAATAGAACCCTGCTTTGTAACATGACCAATTACAAACGTCGCTATACCTTGACTTTTTGCATACTTCATAAAAAAGTTCGTAACTTCCCTAACCTGTGAAACGCTTCCGGGTGCCGACACTATATCAGGGTTAAATAAAGTTTGTACCGAATCTGCTATTAAGAGATTTGGTTTTTCAGCATCAATTATCCCTCTTATATAAGCCAAGTTTGTCTCTGCAACTAAATACAAGTTATCTGACTTCACGCCTAACCTCTCTGCACGAAGTTTTATCTGCTCTTCTGATTCTTCTCCAGAAATATAAAGTACTTTTTGTCCTTGAATTGCCATACATTCAGCAACTTGAAGTAGTATAGTAGATTTTCCAATACCTGGATCTCCACCTATTAAGATCAAAGATCCCTTTACTATCCCTCCACCAAGAACGCGATCTAACTCCTCTATACCCGTTTTATTTCTCTTTTTCTCATCAAATTGAATGTCCTCTAATTTTTTTGCCTTTCCGGCTGAAACCTTCGGCATCACACTATTTTTTTGCTCTTTTTCTACTAACTCTTCTACAAATGTATTCCACTCATTGCAGTCTGGACACTTTCCCATCCATTTAGGAGTTTCATAACCGCAATTTTGGCAAATATATTTTGTTTTTATCTTAGCCATATTATCTTCTCCATTACTATATTATAAGTTTTTTTTATATCAAAATAAATATATTTTAAATTTTGTCATATATTTATAAAAATTACACAGTTTTACCATTTTATTATATCATCGTTGTATCAAATGAACTAGCTTATGTTGATCTCTTAATTTTTATACTAAAAAATAAATGCACCAGCATTTGGATTATTTCACCAAATACCAGTGCATAACATTTCCTAAATCGAAGATATTTATTTAAAGTTTAGTAATTATCTGTTAATTCTCCTGATGCGCTTCCCCTATTACCTTATCTGCAATCATGCCAGGAACCTCTTCATATCGCTCAAACTTAAGTGTAAAGCTAGCTCTAGCTTGAGTCATAGATTTTAAATCAACAGTATATGTTAGCAATTCAGCTTCTGGAGCTTCTGCTATAACCAATTGAGATCCGTCTTTTTGTTGCTCCATTCCAAGTATACGACCTCTTCTTTTGTTCATATCTCCCATTACGTCTCCCATATACTCTTCTGGTACTAAAACTTCAACTCTCATAACCGGTTCTAGTAATACAGGATTAGCTTCTTTCATTCCTTTTTTAAATGCAATCGATGCTGCTGTTTTAAATGCCATCTCACTAGAATCTACCGCGTGATATGATCCATCATGTAATATTGCTTTAACATTTACTACTGGATATCCTGCCAATACTCCTTTTTTCAAGCTATCAACTAATCCTTTTTCCACTGCTGGTATATAAGATTTTGGAACTGATCCTCCAAAAATCTTTTCTTCAAAAACAAAATCTTCTTCGCAAGGCTCAAATTTAATATGAACATCTCCGTATTGCCCAGCTCCACCAGACTGTTTTTTGTGTTTTCCTTGTACATCAGCTTGACCTTTTATAGTTTCTCTATAAACAATTCTAGGATCCTCTATATCTATATGCACGCCATATAAATTCTCTAATTTATTTTTTATAACCTCTAAATGTAAATTGCCTTGAGTTCCAAGTAGCAATTGCTTTGTCTCTGATTTTCGCTCTGCGCATATAGTTTTATCTTCATCTAATATTTTTGTTAATGCTGAACTTAATTTATCCTCATCGTTCTTTGATTTTGGATTAATTGCCATAAAATACGTTGGCTGAGTAAATGGAATCTCTCTGTACTTTATAAGAGCATCTTTAGCACATAATGTATTTCCAGTATGAGTATCATTTAATTTAGCAACTACACCTATATCACCTGCGCTAACTGAATCAACCGATACTTGTTCTTTTCCTCTAAGCAAGAACAATGTGTTTACTTTTTCTGTAGTTTCAGTATTAACATTATATATTTCATCATCTTTCTTAAGAGATCCAGATCTAACCTTAAACAATGACATCTTTCCAACATAAGGGTCAACTATCGTTTTAAACACTACTGCTGAAAATGGTTCATCTTTATCTATCTTTCTTTCAATTTCTTCTTCAGTCTTAGGATTTATTCCAAATGGCATTTGCATATCTGTTGGCGAAGGCAAATAATCCCAAATCATATCCAACAATGTATGAACTCCAACATTTTTTGTTGCTGAACCACATAGAACAGGAACCAATGTCCCCTCAATAACGCCTTTTCTAAGACCTTTGTGGATTTCTTCTTCTGTAAATGACTCGCCATTAAAGTATTTTTCCATAAGTTCGTCATCACTTTCCGCAACTGACTCTACTAGCATTTCTCTAAATTGATCTACTTTCTCTGCTTTTTCTGGCCAAATCTCAGCATCTTTACAGCTAGTACCATCATATATTCTTGCTTTCATATCAACTATATTTACAAATCCCTCAAATTCCTCTCCTTTTCCTATAGGAATACAGAATGGAACTACCTGTTTTCCCAGTTGAGTTCTGAGTTCTTCCACTAATTTTGTAAAATTTATATTTTCTTTATCCATCTTATTAACAAAAAGTAAAGTAGGTAGATTTTTTCTTCTAGTATATTTCCAAGCTTTCTCAGCTCCAACTTCAAATCCTGCCGATGCATCCATCGTTATAATTGCACCTCGTGCAACTCTGAGTGCACTATCTACTTCTCCAACAAAATCAAAATAACCTGGTGTATCAAGAACATTGTATTTATGATCTTTCCATTCAACTGGAATAACTGATGTGCTGATTGAAACTTGTCTAGTTTTTTCTTCTTTATCATAATCGGAAACAGTATTTTTTTCTTCAACACTACCTGCCTTAGAAATAGCTCCAGTAGTATATAGTAAAGCTTCTGCTAAAGTTGTTTTACCGCTTCCGTGATGCCCTAATAACGCCATGTTTCTTATTTTATCTGCACTATAATTCTTCATAATTGTTCCCCCTTAATCTTTATGTGGTTATTTTCAGATTATTTATATAATTCTATCTTTTTGCCTCCTATTCCTTCTTTTTTTATATTATTTTTAGTTCAATATAATTTAAATTCACTACGAAATTCTTATACCCAATGTTTTACAAATTTCTCAGATATTTTCGATTTTCACTCATAAATACTTATTCATGTCATTAATTTGTAACATAATATCAATTTTTCTACTGTATAATATAGATGAATACTTTACTAAGGAGGATTTTACATTAAATGAATAAACTCAAGTTTTACGCAATAATTTCTCTATGCGCAACACTTGCCTTAACTGGTTGCAAAACTGGCACTGCGCAAAATAATGAACAAAGCAATATTGGTGAACAAACTGTTTCTTCTGAAGTAAATTCTGAGCCTACTGAAACTGAGGCTGAAAGAATAGAACGCGAAAAAAAAGAAGCTGAAGAAGCCGCTAAATTTGAAGCTGAAAAAAAAGCTGAAGAAAGATTGGCACTTGAAACTTCTAGAAAGGAACAGTACAAAGAATTTTATGTACCACTTCCTGCACTTGATCAAGAAGTAGCAAAAAAAATGATTGAAGCTAAAGGTCTTTATGTTACAGGCTCTGTTGCAGGATACAAATTTGATGAATCTAGGATTGAAAGTTATGCTAAGTACGTAGAAGGATTAAAAACAGGCAATCAAGAATTAATTTCTCAAAACAGCGCTAGCAATAAAAATGCAAATCTTTTAGAAAAAGCTGTTGGAATTTGTTTAGCTACTGAAGTAAATGCACTTGTAATAGACGTCAAAAATGATTCTGGTTTCATGACTTACAATAGCGATGTTGAAGCTACAAATATAGCAAAATCTAATAGCAAAAATTCTATACGTAATATCGATGCTCTTATCGAACTTTTGAAAAAACATGATATCTACGCTATAGCTAGAATAGTTACTTTTAAAGATCCTCATTTTGCTAGAACTATGTCGAAACATTCAATGCAATCAAAATCAGGTGGAGTTTGGCATGATAGACACGGTATCCCGTGGGTAAATCAATTCGACGAATACGTTTGGAATTATAACGTTGCTATAGCAAAGGAAGCTGCGTTAAAGGGTTTTGACGAAATACAATTTGATTATGTGCGTTTCCCTGATAATGCAAGAGTTTATAATAAGCAAGTTAACTATCCGCATAGAAATGATAGAGATAAAGATGAAGGAATTGAAGATTTTCTTGAATTTGCAAGACAAGAACTGTCTCCTTATGGCGTAAATATAGCAGCTGATGTTTTTGGTGTTATAACACGAAATTGGGATGATAAACCTGAAGATATTGGTCAAACATGGAGAAAAGTTGCAAATACTACCGAGTACATTTGTCCTATGGTGTATCCTAGCCATTATTCTACCGGATGGTATGGATTTAAATATCCAGATGCTCATCCTTACGGCGTATTGGAAGCATCTATGAAGGAAGCTATAGAAAAAAATGCTGCACAGCAAACTCCAGCAACTATAAGACCTTGGATCCAAGGTTTTACAGCAGGATGGGTTAAAGGTCACATCGATTATTCACCTGAAAATATTCGAAAACAAATTCTAGCTTGTATGGATCTAGGCATAAACGATTATTTAATCTGGGATGCTGGTAACACTTATGATCCAAGAATATTCTTCTACAATTATGAAAAGAAAGATGTAAAAGATGTATCTTTAGATCGTATAGAACGAACACCTATAGATGCTGTTAAAAAATATTTAAAAGCTGAAAGATATGACAAGACAGCTTCTCTATATTTAATAACTGCAATCGAGTCAAGAGATAAAGACTATGACACTTTTGCATCTAATCATGAAAAAAGCAATATATCAATATCTAAATATACAGTTGGTGATATGACTCCAAACGATAAGGGTTATACAGTTTCTGTTACTTACACTTATAAAGCTACTGAAAAAAATGAATCTGGCGAAGATGTTCAAGTGAATAAAACTCTTGAAAACCAGCCAATTCAAGTAATAAAAGAAAATGACATTTGGAAAGTTGTACCTATTTCAATGTAATAGCAAAAAAAGATGAGAATGTATTTAATCTACATTCTCATCTTTTTTTATTAAATCTACAAATAAATCTGTGATTTCTGGATCTAATGTGGTTCCTCTTAATTCCACGCAATAATCGATACCTTTTTTCAAATCATAACAGTCATAAAAAACATCCGCATAAGTTTCTACAACATCTTTAACCCTTGAAATCAGATTTACATTATTTTTCTTTAGAGAAACCTTACCACTTCCATCCCAGTGCTCTAATATATCTTCATTATATTTGTCTATTTTTGTTTGAATTTCAATGCTATAATCTTGGTATTCTTTGCGTACAATTTCATTAACCTTCAAGTAATAAGCCTCTTCTTGCTCATTTTTTGAACCGGTTACTTCAAACACAAGTTTTCCCATCCAATACGCTTCAAATAATGTTTTATTAATAATGTTCTCATCATCATCAGACATTTTCCCTAGCCATATTTTTATCATTTTTTTGCCTAGATTGCTAAAATTGTTGTGTTTTTGATTTTTTCTATGCTTACTGAGCCTTATAACATTTGCCATACGTGCCTTTAAAACTTCTGTATTATATGGCTTATATATATAATCTTCAACACCAAATTCTATCCCTCTTGCTTCATCATCAAAAGAGTCCAATCCCGAGACAAATATTATAGGTATATCTTTTGTCTTTTCATTAGTTTTTAATTCTCTACAAATATCATAACCATTCATTTTGGGCATCATAATATCTAGCAATATCAAATCTGGTAACATAGTATTCTCATCAAAATAATTTAAAAGTTCTTCTCCATCAGAAAAGCACTTCAATTCGTAAATATTATGCAAAATACGATTTAAACTATTCAAATAATATTTTTCATCATCTACAACAAATATTTTGTTCAACTACACTCCTCCTTTGTTATTTATTATCATCTATCCATTCGAGAAGGTCTTTATATTTCTTTTCTGCGTCTATATATCCTCTTATATAAATATATATCAAATCTTTAATATTTGAATCAAATATTTTTATATTGATTGGCTCACTAGGGCGAATAACAAAAAAATCTTTAGATTTCTCTAAGTTTTTTATGTCACTAAGCGTTCGTTCATAATTAACTGGTCTTTCAAATATAGTTTTTAGCAAATTTGGGTATTCTCCATATTGCGTATTCAATATCAGTTTATGTTTTACTGGTTCTACTTCAAAATCTTCATCTCTAGTCAAAACTATTACATTTTTACAATATCCATCTCTAATTGCCTTTTTATATGGGATAGGGTCAGACAATCCTCCATCTAAAAGTTTTCTACCCTCAAATTCTACTATAGAATTAACTAACGGCAAACTACTTGAAGCTTTACAAGCAGTCAATATGTCATCACAGCTTCCTTTATCGTAATAAACAGGCTCTCCAGTTTCTACATCAGTACAAGCCAAGTTAAAATTTTGATCAGATTCCATA
This sequence comes from Tissierellales bacterium, assembly GCA_025210965.1. Classification (NCBI taxonomy): domain Bacteria; kingdom Bacillati; phylum Bacillota; class Tissierellia; order Tissierellales; species Tissierellales bacterium. The sequence goes on along the minus strand of JAOAQY010000069.1, from coordinate 54,353 downwards.
AAAGTCTTGTAGTCGAATGGATTATATTTTTTACAAATATCTTCAAATATGAAATCTAGTCCAAAAACATCTCTTCCCAAAAATATATTTCTCATATTTACATATCGCGAATCACTAATAAATTCCATAGTAATATTTCTATTTCTTCCTTTCTGCTTAGAAACATAGCTCAGTCCATTCATCGCTCCTGCGGATACTCCAATTACATATGGGAAATATAAATTCTTTTCCATGAAAAAATCCAAAACACCGGTAGTGTACATGCCACGCATTCCACCACCCTCTAATATCAAACCTATCTTACCCATCATTATACCCCTTTCTGAACTTAATTCACTACAATTATAGCATATTTTTTACATCAATTAGCAAATTCAGACAAAAATAAAATACCAGTACTCGAATATATTTCAATTCAAATACTAGTATTTATTTTTAATTAAAGCTATTTATCTGTACTTCCAATACCGCCAGTTCTAGTTTCATCACTATTTCCTTGATCTGCAACCAAGTATTTCATAAATATCCCTTGCGCTATTCTTTCTCCTGCATTTATATTTACTGTTTTGTCGCTATTATTAATTAATGCAATACCAATGTTTCCTTCATTCGAATCATTATTGTAATAATCATGATCGACTATTCCGGTTCCATTTGAAAGCACTATACCTTTTTTTATACCTATCGAACTTCTAACATAAAGCTGCAGTACTTCATCCTCCTGCATATATGCTTTTATATCAGTCCAAACAATAGCTTGTTTACCAGCTTCTATATCCACATCTATTGGTGTATAAAAATCATATCCAGCCGATGTTTTACTGCCTCTTTTAGGCAATTTAACCTCATCATTTTGCTTTTTGTTTTTGTCGCTTACTAATTCAAATCCTCTAATTTTCATGTTTACTCCTATCTTATCGGACAAACTCCTGATTCACAACCCTCTGTCCCTATGTCAAATTCAGTTTCTTCTTTTTCATACTTACTAATGAGAGATGGTATAAATGATTTCATTTCACCAACTCTCCTATTGTACTCTTCTTCGTCAATAGCTTCATATGGTAATAATTCGTAAAAATTATCATCTAATGCCAAAAACGAAAGTGCCACAACATCATCCCAATTTTCCCAAACCCATTCTTCTACAGTTTCCCATTCATGCGGTCTTACATGTATTGTAATAGAACAATTGTGATCTACATAGTGTTTCATAAACATCTTATAATTTTCTAATTGTTCTATAGCACTTACATCATACTTAGTAATTCCATCTGGTGCCTTTACTGGAAATTCTACTACTTTAGTTGTACAAGTTTTAATATCTTGCCCAACTTCTGGAAATACTGGGTAACCTAACTCTTCACAAACTTTGACCAATGGATCATCAGAACTAATCCTAACTCGTCTTATAAAGTAAGGTGAGTGTGAATAATGAACTCCACTAGACACTGTTGGAAGTTGAGATAATGTTCCCTCCGGCTTTACAGTAGTCACAAGAAGTGGTTCACTATGACCTAGTTCCCTAGCATACTCATCTGCAGCTTCACGCGCAGCTTTTCTAAGTTCTCCAAGTATATGCTTTTGCTCTTCTCTCTCCATACTAGTTGCATTAACCATATCTTGCCATCCCGTCATTGAGCATCCTAATAGCCTATCTCTATTTTGAACCTTATCCCACTTAGGTATTTCAAGTTCTACACAAGTCATTCTATATGCCGCCCTAGCTGAAAGTCTTTGAGCATCAAGCAATCTTTCAATATCTAGTTTTCCATTTTCTACAAATGAATATACATTTACTGTAGTCAGATTACACATTCCCTTCGCATCTAGCAATATCTCTCCGCAAGGGTTTACCCCATTCATATTCGGACGTCTTTTAGCTCCCGCTTCTTCGTTTACCCAGCCAGGTTCTCCAGAATATCTCATTTTTTCCATTTGCCAATGTAATCTTTCTCGCGTAGGTTTTTTTGTATAATATATTGAATTATTACTCATCTGTCTATGAATTATTTCCTGATCCACTATCCAGTTATTGTCAATTTTTTTGTATAAATTAGTTTTTGCATCAATGCTCATTTCATCATCTTGATCTACAAGTACTATTTCTGCTGTCCTTCTAACTCCACCTACTACAACATTTTCTCCAATTATGTTTGCTATATCCAAGCAATCTATAGGTCTTAGTGCTATTCTTGCTTTTTCAGCTAACACAGAGGCTTTCTTTATAACTCTATCTACTTTATAAAACATGTTTTTAAGACTCTCATGACCACTAGCTGTTCCTCCAAATGTTTTGAGCCTTTCTCCTTTAGGTCTAACATGGTCATAATTTATTATAATTGTCTTAATATTTCTGTATTCGTTGCTATACAACAATCTAAAGAAATAATCAAGCGATTGAACCCAACCCTCTTTACTATCTCCTACCGTTATTTTAACAACCGAATTATAACTGAACTCGAGACTAGTGCTATCTTCTCTATTTTGCTTTTGAATAGGAGTATAATCCCCATGAATCAAATCATAATCTGTTCGAATTTTAGGCAGTTGCTCAACATCTGATTTTAATATTCTAACGCCAACTCCAGCTCCTACCATCAGTAAATAAAATAAATCCCTCAAAGATTCAAAACTATTTATAACTTCAAATGCACAATTATAGTTCGACATAGGATAATTTTTAGCTACTTCTGTGTTTCCAACCCAAAATGTTCTACCCGATAGAAATTGTCTCAAATTAAATATATTATCGTATAAATTTTCAGCTTCTTCTTTAGTAGTTGGAACTAATTTACAATTATAATCTACCGCTCGTTTTACAGTCTCCCACCAATATTCTCTTCTTTTTAAATCAGGTATATATCGGGAATACGTTCTGTAGTATACAAAATTCCCCAATTGTTTCATAGGCGATGGCTTGTGTTTATACTGACTTACAAATTCTTCACTCAATAAACTTCCATCATGTCTTTTTCTAGCATCTCTAGTTTTATCTCTTTCATATCTATACAATATATATCGCTTAGCAGCATCTTTTCGACTACTATCCATAAGTGCATTTTCAACAATATCTTGTATATCTTCTACATTAATGCTTTCATAACCTTTTTCAATGATTTGTTCAACAACTGCAACTACATCCGCTATGATATCCTCTTCAATTCCAAGCTTAGTTTCAGCCATAGAAGCTCGTATAGCTACCACAATCTTATTTTTGTTAAATTCAACTAAATCTCCATTTCGTTTTATAACTTTCAATAATTGCACCTCCACATTATATGGGGTCTGATTGATAATCAGACCCCATATGTAGCATCTTCTCGATATTAGTCTATCACTTTCTCGATTTCAAAACAAGACTTTTTCCTAAAAATAATTGCCCAATCCCGATTAAACCTGACAAAATATATTTCATTAATAATATCTGCTCTGATACAATTCTCTCCAGAAGTGAAAATGTTACTGCATTTATTAAAAACAAACTTCCAACTACTATAAAAGATACTCCTATCATGAATTTAAAATTAATTTTCCACAGTTTCAAACTAAATATATTCAAAACTACTCCAATCAAAACCAAAGCAATCTCAAAGTATCTAAAGTCTCCTAAATTTGCTATCGCTAAAAATCCCAATATTATACCACCAGTTAGTATAAATAAACTTATTCCATATAAAAATACTCCAAGTAATTTGTACGGTGCTTCTATAATTTTCGATTCTTTCATTTCTTCTTTTTCTAACCTATTTTCTTTAAAAAAATCTTTTACATCTTGTGTATTCAACAATAAATATACCAAAATACAAGCCATAGAATTCGACATGACCATGGGTGTAAATCCTACCATGAAAATTTCTACCCCAATAGCTATAGGCATACTCAAAAGATATACTTTTTCTCCAATTGAATTTCCTTTTAAGATCAATATACCGCTCATCAAACTAATCACAGCTATTAGGGAATACAATATAGTTATAGAACTAGCATTTACATTAGTTAATAAATTTTGATTTCTCAAGATATTAAATAAGATATTTTGACCTATAATAGACATCAATCCACTAATCAATAATATTGTTCCAACCCACTTCAGTATATTTGGCTTTTTCATATCAAATTCTCCTCTAAGAATGTTCTTAATCGCTCCAAATCATTCGCATATATTTCTTTTAAGCTTTGATTGTATATTATAGCTGCTGGATGATAGAGCGGCATCAAGTCAAATTCTATTCCATTTAAATCCAATGTTTGAATTTCACCATGACATTGTCCTATATTTACCTTGTCTCCTAAAAGTGCTTTTAACGGAGTATTTCCAAGTGTTACTATAACTTTTGGTTTAATAGTTTCAATTTCTTCTATCAGATAAGGTTTAAAACTACTTATTTCGTCTTTTTTAGGGGGTCTGTTTATTGGTTTCCCAGTTTTAACACTTAATTTAGTTGGTCTAAATTTGACCACATTTGTTATGTATAAATCTTTTCTCTGTAATTTCAGAATAGATATAAATTCATCTAGATTTTTGCCAGCCTTGCCTACAAATGGTTTTCCTTGTTTAGCTTCTTGTTCTCCTGGAGCTTCTCCTATCAATAAAATTTTCGTTGATTTTTCTCCATCTCCAAAAACCAATTTTTTGTCAGGAAAGTGTTTTTTTAATCGTTCTACAAATTCTTTATTCAAATTATTTCCCCCTTAAGTTCATCATATTTTGCTTTTATTACCTTCCAGTCATCCCATGCATCTCTTTTTTTAGATTCATCTCTTAAAAGTGCTGCTGGGTGATAGGTTGCAATCATCCAATAATTCCCTTTTTTAAACCATTTTCCATGCTCTCTAGTTATTCTAAAATTTTCATCAATCAATCGCTTAGATGCTACTGCACCCAAACACACTATAATTTGGGGCTCTACAATTTTAACTTGCCATCTCAAATATGGCAAGCACGAGTCTTCCTCTTCTTTAAGTGGATTTCTATTATTCGGCGGCCTACATTTAACTATATTTGCTATATAAACTTCCTCTTTACTAAGTTCTATAGCTGCCAATATTTTATCTAGTAATTGACCTGCAACTCCTACAAACGGTATTCCCTGCTGATCTTCATTATAGCCCGGACCTTCGCCAATAAGCATCATATCAGCATCTTCTTTACCTTTTCCAAATACCAATTGATTTCTAGTTTCTCCTAGTTTACACTTTCGGCAGCCATGGCATATCTGTTCAAGTGAATCTAACGTGTACATAGGATCACTCCTTTTAAATGTGTTTTAAGATAACTAAAAAGCGTCCATAGGACGCTTTTTTATATCAAACTATTTATTATCTTCTATTGCTGTCCACCTGTTGGTTTCATAGTTGGGAATAAAATTACATCTCTTATGCTCGATTGGTCTGTAAATAACATTACCATTCTATCAATTCCAATTCCTAAACCGCCTGTTGGTGGCATACCAACTTCTAGTGCATTTATAAAGTCAGTATCCATCATTTGAGCTTCTTCATCACCAGATTCTCTTTTCTTAACTTGATCCATAAATCTTTCTTTTTGATCAATTGGATCATTTAATTCTGAAAAAGCATTTCCTGCTTCACTTTTGCAAATAAACGCTTCGAATCTATGTGTATATCTTCCATCTTCTGGATCTTTTTTAGCTAATGGAGATATTTCAACTGGATGATGAGTTACAAACGTTGGCTGAACTAGATGTTCTTCAACAAACGCTTCAAATGCCTCATTGATAATCTCTCCAATACTTTCATGACCTTCTAACTCTAAGTGTAATTCCTTAGCTTTAGCATGAGCTTCTTCTTTGTCAGTAATCTTGTCAAAATCAACACCAGCATATTCTGTAACTAAGTCGACCATTCTAGCTCTTTTCCAAGGTGGTGTCAAATCAATAGTCTCTCCCTGGAAATTAATTTTCAAATCACCTTTTACTTCTTGCGCTACAAATGCATAAAGTTCTTCAACCATTCTCATTACATCTTCATAATCAGCAAATGCTTCATACGTTTCCAATAATGTAAATTCTGGATTATGACTAGCATCCATTCCTTCATTTCTAAATACACGACTCATTTCATACACCTTGTCAAATCCACCAACAATCAATCTCTTAAGTGGTAATTCTAAGGCTATTCTCATATACATTTCTATATCTAAACTGTTATGATGTGTGATAAATGGTCTAGCAGATGCTCCTCCCGAAAGAGTATTTAATACTGGAGTCTCTACTTCCATGAACCCTCTACCATCTAAAAACTCTCTAGTCTTTCTGATTATTTTTGAACGAGTTTCAAAAACATTTTTAATCTCTGGATTCATAACCAAATCAACATATCTTTGTCTATATCTTAAATCTGGATCTTTTAATCCGTGGAATTTTTCTGGTAATATCTGTAATGATTTAGAAAGCAAAGTAACTTTTTCAACTCTAACAGAAATTTCACCCTTCTTAGTCATGAAAATAGTTCCTTCTGCTCCTAAGTAATCACCTATATCATAAGTTTTAATCCACTCATATTCAGCTTCTCCAACCAAATCTTTTTTGATAAATAATTGAATTCTTCCATTAGAATCTTGAATATCATAAAATCCAACTTTTCCTTGTCCACGCTTAGACATAAGTCGTCCAGCTAAAACAACGTTTTTACCTTCGAATTCTTCAAATCTTTCTTTAATTTCCTTGCTCTTGTTTGTAACCTCGAATTTTTCTATCTTAAAAGGATCTCTACCATTTGCTTGTAAATCTTTTAATTTGTCACGTCTTATAATTTGCATTTCATTTAAATTATCCATTAAATGCCCACTCCCTTACATAAAAGAAGGAGATTTCTCTCCTCTATCGACCTATTTTTAATACTTTATATTGAACTATGCCATCTGGCACTTGAACGTCTACCACATCATCTACTACATGTCCTAAAAGTGCAGAACCTACAGGAGAATCATTTGAAATCTTAAACTCAAATGGATCAGCTTCCGTAGAACCTACTATTGTGTACTCAACTTCTTCATTTTCCTCTAAATCTAAAATAGTAACAATCGATCCGACATGTACCTTTGATTTATCAATTTTAGAATCATCTATAATTTCAGCTTTGGCAATCATCTGCTCTAATTTATAAATGCGCTCTTCAACTTGAGCCTGTTCATTTTTAGCTTCGTCATACTCAGCATTCTCACTTAAATCTCCAAAACCAATAGCAATCTTTATTCTTTCTGAAACTTCTTTTCTCTTCGTCGCCTTTAAATAATCTAATTCTTCTTCTAGTTTCTGTAAACCTTCTTTGGTTAAAATAACTTCTTTTTCAGCCATTTATCGTCTTCCTTTCCATTCCTATATTTAAATTCCGTTTTATGTCTTACCGCTCGCATATAACGATAATTATAATTTAGTCTTCAAGCATTGTCAAGTTTGCTTGAAGTCTCATTTAAATAAGTTTATTAATCATACTCTTTAGATAAATTTCTACCTCTTCATATGTTTCTAATGTATTTATTTGTCTCCTAATTTCAGTAGAATGTCTTATACCTTTTACATACCACCCAATATGCTTTCTCATTTCTCTTATACTTCTATATTCACCCTTATATGGTATCAATCTTCTCATATGTTCTAACGCCATTTCTAATCGTTCAAAGGGCTCTGGCTTTTTAGGCACATCTCCTGATTTCAAATAATCTTTTATTTCATTAAATATCCAAGGATTGCCTTGGCATCCTCTTCCAATCATTACACCATCACAACCAGTATATTGAAACATTTTTAGCGCATCTTCTGCTTCAAATATATCGCCATTACCTATAACCGGAATACTCAGTTCATCCTTTACACGTCTTATTATGTCCCAATCAGCTTTACCAGTATAAAATTCTTCTCTAGTTCTACCATGAATAGTAACAGCTTGTGCACCCTCTGATTCTGCTATTTTAGCAATTTCAATTGCATTTATGTTATCATCATCCCATCCTTTTCGCATTTTCACCGTAACAGGTTTATTAGATGCATTTACAACCTCTCTTACAATTTTACTAACGCTCTCGGGTGATTTCATAAGGGCACTCCCATTTCCATTGTTTACAATTTTAGGTGCTGGGCATCCCATATTAATATCAATAACATCAATATCGTCTCTTTTATTTAAATATTTAGAAACAACATATGACATAATTTTTTCGTCATTACCAAAAATCTGAAGAGCTACTGGTCTTTCTCCTTCTTCTATATGGAGCATTTGCTCACTTTTTTTATCTTCATAGTAAAGTCCCTTACAACTAACCATTTCGCTAAAAACCATTTCAGCACCATTTTCTCTACAAATCTGTCTATAAACAGCATCTGTCACACCAGCCATTGGTGCTAAAAATACTCCATGTTCAAAAGTTAAATTTCCTATTTTCATGCACTACCCCTTCAACTTTAGATTTTCTTAATCACACTGCCCTACTATTTTATCAGTTTTGACAAAGTCTATCAACTCAATTTGAATTCTTTTTTATTATTTTACGAAATCAACATATCATTTCTATCCTATTAAATTTTCTAATAATCCAATGTGAAAACTCATATGAGTAATCATAATAGTTACAAGTTTTTGAACGACGTATATAAATGGAACTCCATACTTGAATTTCGATTTATTTAGCTTATGCTTGAAAAAAATCATACCAAATAAAATGCCTATGCTTCCGCCAAAAACAGCTGTAAATATCAAACTATTTTCACTTATTCTCCATTTTTTATTTTTGGCTTTTCGCTTATCTAAATACATAACCATTATTCCCATGATATTCATCAATATCATATAAACATAAAAAATCAACTCTGCTCTCGTATATATCACAATATCACCTCTTATTCTCAAATCATTATATCACAAAATTGAGATATCAAATTGAATCAAAAAAACTAAACCAAAAAAACATCCTCCAAAATATAGAGGATGTTTCTCAATCTTTTATTTATTACTGAAAGAACATCAATAAAACACCAGCTGCTACAGCAGAACCTATTACTCCCGCTACATTAGGACCCATAGCATGCATCAATAAATAATTGTTAGGATTTTCTTCTCTTCCTACTTTTTGAACAACTCTAGCAGCCATCGGTACTGCCGATACACCAGCTGCTCCTATAAGTGGATTTATCTTGCCTTTTGACAATTTACACATTACTTTTCCGAATAAAACCCCTGTCGCCGTTCCAACACAGAATGCCGCTATTCCTAGTATAAATATCAATCCTGTTTTTGGATCTAAAAACGTTACATAATCTGCCTTCGCACCAACTGTAACACCTAATAATATTGTCACAGTATACATCATCGCATTTGTAGCAGTTTCAGTAAGTTTTGGCACAACTCCAGATTCTTTTATTAAATTACCAAACATTAGCATCCCTATAAGTGGTCCTGCACTTGGAAGCAAGAATATTACAAATATCATAACAGCTATAGGAAATACTATCTTCTCTCTTTTAGACACTGGCTTTAGTTGTGTCATTTTTATCTGTCTTTCTTCCTTAGTAGTAAGCGCTCTCATAATAGGTGGCTGAATAATAGGCACTAACGCCATATAGGAATACGCAGCTAGACCTATAGAACCTAGTAAATGAGGTGCGAGCTTACTTGTAAGATAAAGTGCCGTAGGACCATCTGCTCCACCAATTATAGAAATAGCTGCAGCTTCTAGTCCATCAAATCCAAATAATATTGCTCCAAAGAATGTAAAGAATATTCCAAATTGAGCTGCTGCTCCTAAAAGCAAACTCCTTGGATTTGCAAGTACTGGTCCAAAATCCGTACTAGCCCCTAAACACAAAAATATGATAGGAGGATATATACCAAGCTTGGTTCCTTGATATAGGTAATACAACAGTCCGCCATTTGCATCTCCTTCAGGGTGTGCCATTAGGTTTGCTCCAGGTAAGTTTACTAATATTATTCCTACCGATATAGGAATAAGCAAATATGGTTCATATTCTTTTTTTATAGCTAAATATAGGAAAAAACAAGCCCCTACTATCATAGCTATTTGCCCTGGCTGTACCATGGCAAACCCGGTTGTCTCCCAAAAATTTTGTAAAAGTTCCATGAAATCGACCTGCCTTTCGTCGTCTTAATTAAGTGAAACTAATGTATCACCTGATCCAACATTATCACCTTTTGATACATGAATCGCACTAACTTTTCCCGATGTAGGTGCAGTAATTTCATTTTCCATCTTCATAGCCTCTAAAATCAATACTACATCTCCAGCTTGAACGCTGTCACCAACACTAACTTTGAAATCCAATATAGCTCCTGGCATAGGCGCTTCAATTGTAGTTGAACCTGCAGATACTTCTACCTTTGGAGCTTCTTTTTTTGCTGCTTTCTTTTGTTCCATCTTTGGAGTTTCTACTGCTTTTGTCTCTACTCGTTTCTCTGACCTAGCTGTACTTTGTGCACCAACACTGCTTGAACCTTGAACTTCTTCAACTTCAACTTCATAAGTTTTGCCATTTACTGTAATATTATATTTTTTCATTTCCGCTCCCCCAATTATATGCGATTAAGCATGTTTTCGTGTTTACCAGCTTCTGCCCACGGTTGCACTGGCGTATTTTTTCTCTTTATGCTCTTTAGTCTTATATCTCTAGTACTGCAAGAGAGTTCTGCTGCTATTGCTGCAGTAATAACAGCTATAAGCTCTTCGTCATCGTCTTTTGAAGTATTACTTGTAATTTCTGTTTTCTTTACCTGTGGAGTTATATCCTTAACAACCTCTGCTTTTTGCTTTTCTCCAAAAACCATTCTTATCAAATCCATCATAAAAGAAATTATTAGTAAAACAAAAAATACAATAGCCATACTAAAAATCATTACCGTAGCTGCTTCTGCAATCGTGACATTATGCACATCTGTAATCATCTATATCACCTCTTCTATAGTGGAATATTGCCATGTTTCTTAGCTGGCGATGCCTCTCTCTTTGTTGCAAGCATTTCAAATGCATTTATAAGTCTAGCTCTCGTATGAGCAGGCTCTATTACATCATCAATAAATCCTCTACCTGCAGCAACATAAGGATTTGCTACTGTATCTCTATACTCATTTATTTTATCGTTTCTAGTCTCTAGAGGATCATTAGAATTTTCTATGTCTTTTCTAAATATTATATTTGCTGCCCCAGCAGGTCCCATTACAGCAATCTCTGAATTTGGCCAAGCATATACAATATCAGCTCCCATATCTTTACTACACATAGCAAGATATGATCCTCCATAGGCCTTCCTTACAACTATAGATACTTTAGGAACTGTCGCCTCACTATACGCATACAACATCTTCGCTCCATGTCTTATGATTCCACCATATTCTTGGTCTACTCCTGGCAAAAATCCTGGAACATCTATCAAATTTAATATAGGAATATTATACGCATCACAAGTTCTTATAAAACGACTTGCTTTATCCGATGCATCTATATTTAAACATCCTGCGAGAACTGCTGGTTGATTCCCTATAACTCCAACAGATTGACCATTTAATCTTATAAATCCAGTTATTATATTTTTAGCAAAATGAGGCTGAACTTCAAAAAATTCTCCATTATCTCCAATTTCTCTAACAATTTCTTTCATGTCATATGGTTTATTTGGATTTTCTGGAACCAATTCATTTAAAATAGTATTAAGTCTGTTTCTCTCATCATCACTATCTATGCTAGGTGCTTCTTCTAGATTATTAGATGGCAAATAACTTAAGAGTTTTCGAACTGCATTTAATGAATCCTCTTCACTGTTATCTACAAAATGCGCAACTCCACTTACTGTATTGTGAGTCATTGCACCACCTAGTTTTTCAGCAGATACTTCCTCGCCAGTAACTGTTTTTATTACCTGTGGACCTGTTATAAACATCTTGCTTGTTTTCTCAATCATAAATACAAAATCAGTAAGTGCTGGAGAATAAACTGCTCCACCTGCACATGGTCCCATAATAACAGAAATTTGTGGGATAACGCCCGATGCTTTGGTATTGTTGTAAAATATTCTTCCGTATCCTGAAAGTGCATCAACACCCTCTTGTATTCTCGCTCCACCAGAATCATTTAATCCAATTACCGGAGCACCCACTTTCATAGCTAGCTCTTGTATCTTGCAAATTTTCTTTGCATGCATTTCTCCAAGTGAGCCACCTATAACAGTGAAATCCTGCGCAAATACGTAAACCAATCTTCCGTCAATCGTTCCATATCCAGTAACTACTCCCTCTCCTGGAATATCTTTTTTCTCCATACCAAAATTATTGCATCTATGTGCTACAAATGCATCTAATTCTACAAAACTATCAGTGTCTAGTAATACATTTATTCTCTCTCTAGCTGTTAATTTCCCTCTTTTATGCTGCTTTTCTATCTGTGCTTCTCCGCCACCATTTTCTATTTTAGAGCGTTTTTCATAAAGTTCTTCTATTTTAGAGTTTGACATCTCTAAACCTCCTTATCGCCTTCTAATCATTTCTTTCGCAAAGTTCCAAAAGTACACCCTTAGTGCTTTTTGGATGACAAAAGGCTATCTTAGCGCCACCTGCACCATATCTAGGTTTTTCGTCAATCATTCTAATTCCTTTTGCTTTCATCTCTTCTATAGCTTCTTCAATATTGTCTACTCTAAGTGCTATGTGCTGTATCCCTTGACCTTTTTTTTCTATAAATCTAGCAATCGGACCATCTTCTTCTGTCGATTCTAATAATTCAATTTCACTATCTCCTACTGGCAAAAAAGCTACCTTCACCTTTTGTTCTTCCACTACCTCAGTTCCCGCTAAATCGAGTCCTAAAACATCTGTGTAAAACTCTAAAGTTTCTTCTAAATTGCTCACTGCAACTCCTATATGGTCTATTTTTTTTATCACTCTAATTGCCTCCCCTTGATTTTGAAATGATTTTATCAATAACCTCATCCCTTGCAGAATAAGGATCTTGTCTTTTTTCAAAAACTAAATGCGCTATTTTATCCAAATAACTAGATTTTTGATCATTTTCATATATAACATTGATAAGTTTGTCTTCAACCAATCCTAAAATTTCATATTTCAAATGATCTCTTTTTCTTTCTTCATATAAATTTTCTTCAATCAAATAAGCTTTATGCTTTTCAATCTCTTCAAACAAATCATCAATTCCCTTGTTTTCTAATCCTATTACTTCAACAACTGGTGGGCGTCTTTCTAAATGACCACCTAAATCTAACATCATATTTATTTCAGTAACTGTTCGCTGCGCTCCAAATAAATCCGATTTGTTTACAGCAAATATATCTCCAATCTCCATAACACCAGCTTTTATAGCCTGAATATCATCACCCAGTCCTGGTACCATTACCATAACTACTGTATCTGCTGTTTTAACTACATCAACTTCTGATTGTCCTACTCCTACAGTCTCAACAAATATATAATCCATTCCAAATGCATCTAGCACTTTAATAGCATCTTTAGTAGCTCTTGAAAGACCTCCTAAATGACCTCTAGTACCCATACTGCGAATAAATACATCTGGATCTAACGCCAAATCGTTCATTCTAATCCTATCTCCTAGTATTGATCCACCAGAAAAAGGACTTGTCGGATCTATAGCTATTATTCCAACTTTTTTATTTAATTTTCTAATGTGTTTTGCAAGTTTATCTGTAATAGTGCTTTTACCACCACCAGGCGGCCCTGTTATACCTACAACATGGGCCTTACCTGTATATGGATATATTTCTCTCACTAGCTCCGATGCCAGCGCTTCACTGTTTTCAACTTGGGAAATCACTCTAGCACAAGCCCTCTTATCTCCCTTTAACAATCTCTCTATTAGCTGGTCCATCTTAAACTCTCCTTAATGTCTTTTAAGGTTGTCTTTTATAAAATCAATAGTAACCTGTGTTGGAGTTCCTGGAGTAAATACCTCTGCTATGCCACATGATTTCAAAAATGGAATATCTTCCTCTGGAATAACTCCACCACCGACAACTAAAATGTCATCTGCATCTTGATTCTTCAATAATTCCATTACTTTTGGAAATAAGTGATTGTGAGCTCCTGATAGTATACTCATTGCTACTACATCAACATCTTCCTGTATGGCTGCTGCAACTATTTGCTCTGGTGTTTGTCTGAGCCCTGTATATATTACTTCCATTCCTGCATCTCTAAGTGCTCTAGCAACTACTTTTGCTCCTCTATCATGCCCATCTAGGCCTGGTTTTGCCATCAAAACTCTAATTGGTCTATCCATATCATATCCTCCTCAAATCCTATAGCATAACACTCTGTTGATATTCACCAAATACTTCACGCATAACTCCACAAATTTCTCCAAGTGTAGCATATACTCTTACAGCCTCTAATATATACGGCATAACATTTTCTGTACCTTCACAAGCCACTTTTAATGCCTTCAAAGTTTCGTCAACTTTGGCTTGATCTCTTTCATCTCTTAATGCTTTAAGTCCTTCTTTCTTTCTCTCGCCAACAGCTGGGTCGACTTTCAAAAGACCTTTTGGTGGTTCTTCCTCTATTTTAAATTTGTTCATACCTACTACAATCTGCTCTCCTGATTCTACTTCCTTTTGATAGTGATATGCAGCTTCCATTATTTCTTTTTGAATATAGCCCATTTCAATAGCTTTAGGTGCTCCACCTATTTCATCTATCTTAGAAATATACTCCATAGCTTTTTCTTCAATTTCACTTGTCTTTGCTTCAATATAATATGAACCAGCAAGTGGATCTACTGTATTTGTTACACCACTTTCATGTGCCACTATTTGCTGAGTTCTAAGTGCTATTCTAACAGAATCTTCAGTAGGTAGTGCTAAAGCCTCATCTTTTGAATTTGTATGAAGAGACTGTGTGCCACCTAATACTGCAGCTAATGTCTGTATAGCAACTCTGACAATATTATTATCTGGTTGCTGTGCTGTAAGTGTAGAACCACCAGTTTGAGTGTGGAACTTCAAAGCCATAGATTTCGGATTTTTTGCTCCAAATCTGTCTTTCATAATTTTTGCCCAAAGTCTTCTTGCAGCTCTATACTTAGAAACCTCTTCTAATAAATCATTGTGTGCATTGAAGAAGAAAGAAAGTCTAGGTGCAAAATCATCTATATCTAATCCAGCCTCTAATGCTGCTTCTACATATGCAATACCATCTGCAATTGTAAAACCTACTTCTTGTGCCGCTGTTGAACCAGCCTCTCTAATATGATAGCCTGAAATACTTATTGTATTCCATTTTGGAACCTCTTTAGAGCAATACTCAAATATATTTGTTATTAGTCTCATTGAAGGTTCAGTAGGGAATATATACGTCCCTCTGGCTATATACTCTTTAAGTATGTCATTTTGAATAGTTCCCCTCAATTTTTCTGCACTAACACCTTGCTTTTCTGCAACAGCAATGTACATTGCTAACAAAACTGCCGCTGGAGCATTTATAGTCATTGATGTACTTACTTTATCCAAAGGAATCCCATCAAATAAAATTTCCATATCTGCAAGGGAATCTATAGCAACCCCAACTTTACCAACTTCCCCTTCTGAAAGAGGATGATCCGAGTCATATCCAATCTGTGTTGGTAAATCGAATGCAACTGAAAGACCTGTAGATCCTTGCTCTACTAAATATTTATATCTCTTGTTTGATTCTTCAGCAGTCGCAAATCCAGCATACATTCTCATAGTCCAAAGTCTACCTCTATACATAGTTGGTTGTACGCCTCTTGTGTATGGATATTGACCTGGGTAACCTAAATCGGTTTCATAATCTAGATTAGAAGCGTCGTTTGGTGTATACAAACGCTCAACAGCTTCTCCAGAGCCTGTAGTAAATGTTTCTTTTCTTTCTGGAAATCTAGAAACGACTTTTTCTACTGTTGTTTCTCGCCATTTTTTCTTTCCTTCGGCTATTTGATTTAATTTATCTTTTTCTATCATCCATTGACCTCCGTTCATAGGTTTTGTATTCTCCCAAATATAGACTATTACATTCTCGTTTTTTTTGCAATATTTATTTCATTTTGTTAAAAAAGGTGACTGTAAAAATTCAAAATATACATTTTTTTGACAATAATAGTAGAATGATTATTTAAAAATAAAAAAGAGACTCAAAGAGTCTCCTTTTTATTTCTTATTCTTTTTCTTTTTCAAATTCTGCATCTTCAATATGTTCTTGATTGTCAGTACTAGGCTTCTCTAAATCTACTTTTGTATCTTCATCTGATGATTTTTCCAAATCAACTGATTTAGATTTATCTTTCTGCGCTTCGTCATCAAAAACTTTTAAATCCTCTAATTCCATAGAACCATCAAATAATCCCTTAAATTGTTTAGCATCTAATGTTTCCACTTTCAATAGTCCTTGAGCAACTATTTCTAACTTATCCATATTTTCAGTTAAAAGAGTCTCCGCTTTATGATATGCCGCATCAATTATCATTCTTACTTCTTGATCTATTTCAGCTGCAACTTTCTCACTAAAGTCTCTAGGACGTCCCATATCTCTTCCAAGGAAAGGCTCGTCTGAATCCCCACCATAAGAAATAGGTCCTAATTTAGAACTCATACCATATTTAGTAACCATACTGCGAGCAATTTTAGTAGCTCTCTCAATATCATTAGACGCTCCTGTACTTATATCATCCAAAATAAGAGCTTCTGCTACTCGTCCACCTAAAAGACTTACCAATTCTTCTTCCATTTCTGTTTTAGAATAATAAGATTTATTATCCTCATCTGGAAGCTTCATAGTAAATCCTCCAGCTCCACCTCTAGGAATAATAGTTATCATGTGTACATTCGTAGAGTTAGACGAAACCGCCGTAACCACAGCATGACCGGCTTCATGGTACGCCGTCAATCTTCTCTCTTTTTCACTAACTATTCTACTCTTCTTAGCTACTCCAGCTTGAACTTTAGTAATAGCTTCTTCAGCTATCCGCATAGGAATCTCTTTTAATGCCTCTCTAGCCGTTAAAAGTGCTGCTTCATTCATTAGATTTTCTAAATCAGCAGGAGTAAATCCTGGTGTTCTTCTCGCTAATACCTTTAAATCAACATCTTCTGCAAGAGGTTTGTCTTTAGAATGAATTTTAAGTATAGCTTCTCGCCCTTTTATATCAGGAACTCCAACATATACTCTTCTGTCAAATCGGCCTGGTCTCAAAAGTGCAGGATCTAGTATGTCTGGTCTATTAGTGGCAGCCATAACTATTACTCCTTCATTTTTGCCAAATCCATCCATTTCAACTAACAACTGATTAAGAGTTTGTTCTCTTTCATCATGACCTCCACCGTGACCTGCGCCACGACGTCTTCCAACTGCATCGATTTCATCAATAAAAATAATACAAGGCGAATTCTTCTTTGCTTGGTCAAACAAATCTCTAACACGCGAAGCTCCAACCCCAACAAACATTTCTACGAAATCAGAACCACTAATCGTAAAAAACGGCACTCCCGCTTCTCCAGCTACTGCCCTTGAAAGATAAGTTTTTCCTGTACCAGGAGGACCTACCATTAGTATTCCTTTCGGAATTCTTGCGCCTAAATCAATAAACTTCTTTGGATTCGAAAGAAAATCAACAACTTCAGCTAATTCTTCTTTTTCTTCCTCTAAACCAGCAATATCTTCAAATGTAACTTGATTATTATCATCATCTGGCTTTTTCATACGCGCTTTACTTCTTCCAAAATTCATAACCTTACCATTACCACCTTGTGATTGCTGCATGAAAATAACCCAAAAGGCCACTAACACGAGAATCATAAAAATAGTTGGTAACATTGTAATTAAAAATGAAGTCTGAGGTTTAGCCTCTGCTACCATTTTTATATTACTGTTGCTTTGTAAAGCCTCGTAGTAATCATGTGGAATTTCTGGCACATAAGACCTGAATTCAGTACCATCCGGCAATTTACCTTCTATACTATTTTCCACAATTTTCATCTCAATTATCTTTTCTGGTGTTGCTTTTTCAACCTGACTTACTAATTCTTCAAATGTAAGTGCCTTAATAGTTGGTGTTTGCTGTGTAGCCATCTGTACAACTAATATTATGGCTATAAAAATTAACAAATAGAAGCTAATACTTTTCATGAATTTTTTCATGAGATGCCTCCTTTCTCATGGTGATACTCTATTTGTAAACCTCCTCTTTTAAGATGCCTACAAACGGTAGATTTCTATACTTTTCTGCATAATCTAATCCATAGCCTACTAGAAATTCGTTTGGAACATCAAAACCAAGGTATTTAATAGGTACTTCAACTGTTCGTCTATCTGACTTATCCATAATAGTACAAATTTCAACACTTTTAGGACCTCTAGCTTTAAAATATCCCATCAAATAATCAAGTGTCAAACCACTGTCTATTATATCTTCGACTATAAGTATATTTTTCCCTTTTATTTCTTGATCTAAATCTTTCAAAATTCTAACTACTCCAGAAGATTCTGTTCCATCTCCATAACTAGATACCGCCATAAAATCCATAGATACAGGAATGCTTATCGATCTTGCTAAATCAGACATAAATATTACGCTTCCTTTCAATATACCTAACAAGAGTAATTCTTCGCCTTGATAGTCTTTTGAAATCTGCTCCCCTAATTGAGCAATTTTATTCTTTAAATCTTCTTCAGTAAGTAATACCCTTTCGATATCATTCATCCATTCATTCATCATCTAACTTTTTCTCTCCTCGTTTTAAAATTTTAATCTTTAAAACTCTCCTAGTAGAATCAGTTACCTTGAAATCATCACTAATCCTGTACCCAACTACCCAAACAATTTGATCACCAGAAACTATGAGAGGTATATCATTTCTCTCATATCTTGGTATTTTCAAATCAATAAATAAATCTTTTAATTTTTTACTACCTTGCATGCCCAAAACTTTTATGCGATCACCATTTTTTCGATTTCTAATTTTAAGAGCATAACTAATTTTATCATAATCAAAGCATTTTACAAACACGTCTTTGGAATATTTTTTTATATTTTCTGCATTTATTACTTCCGTTTCTATTTCAAAACGCTCGTTTTTCAATAAAGTCCCAATTCCTATTTCGTATTCATATCGTTCAGAATTCATATTTATATAGCCTATTCTGCACTTATCATTATAACTATGTGCCTTCAGCCCATCTTTAATATCATGAAACCTTCCCGATACGCTATTTTCAATAAACGCTTTTAACAAAATTATATTATTTTCTTCGATTCCCTCTAATGACTGTTTTAATAATCGCAGGCCTCTTCTTAGTACCCTATTTTTTAGTCGATTATCTATTTTATTAAATTTTTCTATGGAAAATTCCAAGTATTTCTCATCTATTTCAAACATTTCACTTGCTATCCCATCAACTACACCTTCAATATAAGATACATCGGCTTCTGCAGATTTAGAAAGTCTGACTAAGCTTTCTATAATTTTAGGATTATATTGTTTTTGAATCATAGGCAATAAATCTAATCTAATTTTGTTTCGCTCATAAATAGTCTCTAAATTAGTATGGTCAGTTCTGTATTTGATTCCATATTCCAACGCATATCTCTCAATTTCAGTTCGACTAATCATAAGCATAGGTCGTATCCACATTCCATTTATTTTTTTTATACCTATCAATCCATCTATTCCTGTTCCTCTAAATATCCTCATTATAAGAGTTTCTGCTTGATCATTTTGATTATGCGCTAGCACTATTTTTTTATAGTCATATTTTTCGCTTATTCGCCTGAAAAAATTTCGCCTTAAATTTCGTCCTGCCTCTTCTGGTGTTAATTTATGTGTTCTAGAATATTCCATCATATCCACTTTTTCTTCATAAAAAGGAATTTCATTTTCAATACTAACACGCCTTACCAGTTCACAGTCTTTGTCAGCAGCTTCTCCTCTCAACCCGTGATTTAAATGAGCTACGCCTAACTCTATTGACATATCCGCTCTAATCTGAATCATAAGGTCGAGTAATACCATAGAATCTACTCCTCCTGATACACCCAAAAGCAATTTATCTCCAGCTATAATCAATTTTTCACTCAAAATCAATTGTTTCAATTTTGTCCTCATGATACCTCCAAAAAAATAAACCGGAGCACTCCGGTTTTAATTTCGAGTATATCGACGCTTACGATTTTCTTTTTGCTTAGCTCTCGTACCGTCTATTCTCTCACTACTTTCTTTTAAAAATGCACCAATTTTATCCTCAAAAGATAGTCCCTTCTGTTGTTTGTTCTTCACTTTCAAGTCAACAACTTCTGGCATCTTAGTACTTTTCTTTTTGGCTTGTCGAATAGATAGACTAATTTTTCCCTTAGCGTCCACTTCTACTACCTTAACTTGTACCTTCTGTCCTACTTTTAAATATTCCTTAATATTGCTAACATAATCATGAGAAACTTCAGATATATGCACCAACCCTGTCTCTTTTTCGCTTAATTTAACAAACGCTCCAAAATTAGTAATACCTGTAACCGTTCCACTCAATATTTCTCCTACCTTAATGGCCATGTTATTTAAGATTCCTCCTTTTAATATTCTCTTCCTTATTCTATTGGAAGTTTTCTACTCTTTCAAGTTTATAACAGGTTTCGATTTTCGTCAACCAATCATTTAACAGAATTATTATAAAAACGCTTTTTTTCTTCATTTTTTTTGGTTGCTTCGTCAATAAACATGATTTCATTATCTCTAATCATACCTTCATCTCTAGCAACCATCTCTATATAGGCTTGAGCCTCAATTGTCTTTAATGAATCATTTTCATTAGAAATATATATTTGTAAACGTTTTAATCGCTCTGCCTTATCAACATTCTCTTCTTTTAATTCACATATAGTTTGGCTAAGCTCCTGCTTTTCCTCTTTCAATCTAGTTATCTGCTTTGCTTGATTATAATATGTCGATCCAAAATAAAGCATAATTGCTACAACAATTAAATATCTTATTTTAAAACTTCCAAATCTTTTCATAATCAATCAACTCTATTCTATAATTTCATATAACATTGTAGCTTCATCTTTTAGTACATGCTCTTTTATATTTGCTATCTTTATAGTAACTTTCTTGTCTCCGAATCCTAATTCAACTTCATCCCCAACAGAAACTTCTGTCCCTGGTTTCGCAGCTTTACCGTTTACTAAAATTCTACCTTGAGTACACGCTTCTTTTGCAACTGTTCTTCGCTTTATAAGTCTACTCACTTTAAGGTATTTATCTATTCTCATCATTATTCACCTCTTTTTAATAATTATATCATAAAAAATAAATTTATCTACAAGTCTAATTTATCTAATACCCATTATTAACTCATTCATTTATTTTTTTCAACTATAACTAGGCTTAGACCATAGAGTATTGCGCCTCTAAATTATAAAAAAATCAGGTCTATTGACCTGATTTTTAAATTTCTACTTATTTACTGATTGCTTTAAAGTCTTACCTGCTTTAAATACAGGAGCTTTTGATGCTGGAATAGTGATTTTTTGCTTAGGATCTCTAGGATTTCTTCCCTCGCGCTCTTTTCTTTCTCTAACTTCAAATGTACCAAAACCAACTAATTGAACTTTATCATTTTCAATTAAAGCCTCTTCTACACTTTCCATAAATGCATTCAATGCTGCCTCTGCATTTTTTTTGTTTAACCCACTTTTCTCAGAAATACTTGCTATCAATTCAGCTTTATTCACAATAAATACCTCCTTGTTTTTTATGTTAAATTAGTGAGCACTAATTTAATAACTCTTTTGACTCTTCCCAGTACTTATCCATTTCGTCTAAAGACATATCCTCTAATCGCATATTAGCCTCTAAACTTCGCTTTTCTATATATTCGAAACGCTTTATGAACTTCTCTATAGTTTTTTCAAGTGCTTCTTCAGGATCTATATTCAAAAACCTTGAAACATTTACAACAGAAAACAATACATCGCCTAACTCTTCTAACATATCATCTCTACTACCATTTTCAATTGCATCTTTAATCTCAACAATTTCTTCACATAGTTTTTCTAGAGGACCATTGATATCATCCCAATCAAAGCCAACCTTTGAAGCCTTCTTTTGTATTTTATAACTTTTTAGCAAAGATGGCAATACTTTTGGCACATTTAATAATCTTTCTGTGTAATTTTCTATGCCTTTTTCGCTATCTTTAAGCTTATCCCATTGTTCTAACACTTTGTCAGTATTCAAATCTCGTTGTTTTTCGTCAAAAACATGAGGATGTCTATAAACCATTTTTCTCGAAATATGATTTATTACCTCATCCATTCCAAAATATCCTTCTTCATCTGCCATCTGCGAGTGGAAAACTACTTGAAAAAGCAAATCGCCAAGCTCTTCTTCTAAATTAGCATAATCTTCATTTTCAATAGCTTCAATAACTTCGTAAGCTTCTTCTATCAAGTTTCGTTTGACACTCTCATGAGTTTGTTCTATATCCCAAGGACAACCATCTTTACCTCTAAGTTTTTCCACGAGTTCTCTCAAATCTCCTAAATTATACTTTTCATATTTAGGCACCGCTGGTATAAATATAACTGTTTGATGATCATATCCTTCATAATTCAATATATCCATCAATTTCGTTTTATTGACAGTAAACTCATCTTTAGTCCCAACCTTTAAAAACAAATAAACTTCGTATTCATCGCCTAATTGCTCTTCTAATGTCCAAACCAAATCACTTAAAAGCATTGAATCATATGCATTTGTTATAAAATTATTACTATGAATATCATAAAAATACTTTGAAAAATCAAAAACATTCATAACTTTACTTGGAAATTTACTATCTATTGAAACAAAATTCATAGCATAAGCTACATAACTTATCCCAGATACTATATTTATGGTTCTATCGCTATTTAGCAATCTTAGTGTAACTTCATCGTCTTCAGCAGGATTGCCTAGAACACAATAAACCACATCTTCATTCTCTGCAATTTTTTCTATATGATTTTGTATCCTCTCTGATAGCTCGTCAAAATCATCAGCTTCTTCATACCAATCATCTAATGACTCTACTACTTTGCCCATTGCTTCAAATTCTTTATATACTTGATGCCATGATGTTCTAAATATCAACTTACTCGCACTATTCATCACATCATAAGCCTCTCTAGTTAGCAAATTAGAATCACCAGGCCCCATACCAACAATCGTAATATTATTCATGCCCTCACCTCTAAATCAATCTCATTTTTTTAAAGCATTTAACTATCTTTCCGCCAGCCGGGATGCTCTTAAGTTCATCTTCTGTTATTGCTTTTAGACTAACTACAAATACCGCATAAACAATAACAGCAAGTAAAATGGCTATTATAGTAGCTATTTTATGACTAATAATATAGCTAAATCCATTGTAAGCCACCCAAGCTGTCAAAGCCATCATAATAGTTGCTACAAATGGTTTTATAAAAACCTGCTTTATGTCAAAATTCACACCAAGATATTTTTTTACAGCCATGTAATCAAGTACCGCTGCAACTATATAAAACGCCGTAGTACTTATAACCGCACCATAAATGTTAAGTGCAGGTATTCCTATAAGCACGTATGAAAGTATCAATTTCACGCCCCCACCAATTAGTAGATTAATAACAGGGACACTTGTTTTTCCGATTCCTTGTAAGATTGCTGTAAGCGCCTGTATTATAGTTAGAAATATAACACTAAATGAAAGACATGCTAATATAGACCCTATGCTCGATTGACTGGCCTCTGATAGTTTATAATACAATAATTGTATTATAGGTGTCGATAAAACAAATAAACCAAATGCAGCTGGCAAACCAATCATTACTATGGTTCTAACTCCACCATTTACTATTTCTTTCATTCTATCTCTATCTTTTAGTGCGAATGCTTCAGATACAGCTGGCACAAGGCTCATGCCTAAACTTATCGCTAACACTTGTGGAAAATTTATAAATGTCTGGGCAAATCCAGACAATTGTCCCCACATAGAATTAGCCTCTACTTCAGTATATCCAATTTGCTGCAATCTAGTCATTACAAGCTTGACATCAATAAGATTCATCATTGGAACTATTATTGCTCCAAAAGCAATCGGTAGCGCAATAACTATTATTCGCTTTATAAGTGAGCTCGTTGTTTCATTCGTTTCAAAATGCTGCAAAGCAATTTCACATTGTAGATCTTTCTTTTTAATTAAATAAATCAAGAAAACAACTAAAAATGCTGCAACCGCACCTGCTGATGCTCCAAATGTAGCTCCACCCGCTGCCTTATCAAGCCCTTCTGATATGAGCATATATGCTAGTGAATATCCCACTATCACTCTGATTAATTGTTCAAAAATCTGTGACAACGCTGTGGGTACCATATTCTGATGTCCTTGAAAATAACCTCGAAACGCCGAAGTCATAGGTGCAAATAAAAGCGCTGGTATCATAGCCATCAACGCATAATATGCATTAGGATTGCCAAGTGCTACTGAAATTTTTCCACCAAATATCGTTACAATTCCACTCGCTATTATTCCAAATATAATGAGACCAATCAAAGACAAATCAAAAACCTTTTTTGCCGATTTATAATCTCCCAAAGCTCTTTTTTCAGCTATGATTTTTGCAACAGCTACAGGAAGTCCAGCTGTAGATATTGCATATAGTGTATTGTAAACTGGATAAGAAGTTTGATAATACCCCATACCTTCGGTATTTAGCAAATTTCCCAATGGAATTCTATATATAGCTCCTAATATCTTAATTAAAATCCCCGCAACCCCTAATATGGCAGCGCCCTTTAAAAAACTTTTCTTTGTCATAAGGGGATAACTCCTCTCTTCTATCAATACTATGTTCTCTAATACAAATATTAGCTATAAAAAAGCCCTTCCTTTACGAAAGGGCTAAATTCAGAAAATTATTATTCAGCACTATTTTCTGATGTTTCATCAGCTTTTGTTTCATTTTCTGCATTTTCATCAGTTTTAGCTTCTTCTGATGCTTCAGTAGCTTCTGCCCCTTTAGACTCTTCAACTACATTTTCAAAAGATGCTAATTTTTCAACTTTAGCCGATTCCGACAACTCTTGCATTTTTTCAGAATACATTTTTTGAGTGTACAAATTCTTTACATCAGATTGGTTACTTTCAAAATCCATTTTTCTATCTGTAACTTTAATCAAATGATATCCAAACGAAGTAAGAACTGGCTCACTTACAACTCCTGTTTCAAGACCAAATGCTACATCTTCAAATTCTTTAACCATTTGTCCTTTTCCAAAATAGCCCAAGTCTCCACTTACATCTTTAGAAGGACCTTCTGATTCAGCTTTTGCAACCACATCAAACGCTTCTCCATCTGCAATTCTTTTTTGTATATCTGTAATCTTATCAAAAGCTTTCGCTTTAGAAGTCTCATCTAAATTTCCATTTTCATCTTTTTCTACATTTATCAAAATATGACTTGCACGAATCTTGTCAAAATAAGGTTTGTTCTCTTCATAGTATGCTTTTAATCCTTCATCGTCAACAACAACACTGCTTTCCAAGTATTGATTGATTATAAGTCTGTTTTTAATTAACTCTTTCATGTAATCTTCTGTTATTGCCATTTTTTCTAAATACTCTTTGTATTGTGACTCATCTTCAAAACTTGATTTGATTTTTTCAAGTTCTGAATTCATTGCTTCATCTTTAACTTCAATCTTAGCTTCTGCTGCTGCCTGAAGAAGTATTTCTTGTGTTACCATGTAATCTAGCGTTGCAGTTTTAAGCTCTTGCTCAAATGTTTTTCCCTTACCAGCATTCTCAGTCCACATCTCCGGAGTTATTTGCCCACTACTTTCTGCTCCTTTTTTCTGGAACTCAACATATGCATCAAATTCATTCTCTGTAATACTTTCTCCATCAACTACCGCTACAGCTGCCACATCATTAGTTTGCTCTGTCTTTTGAGAAGAACACCCCATAGTTCCAACACTAGCTAACATTGCTACAATCATAAGTCCTATAATTTTCTTTTTCAAAGTACCTCTCTCCTTTTTCTTTCTCCATGTCTAGTATTATATCGCAAACTCTACTCTATTAAAACAGACAATTTATTTACAATTTCTTCTACCCCAGCTAAAATTTCTTTCTGAGTTGAAGCTTTCAACCTAAATTTAAGTTTTGGTTCACTTGAAGCATCAAATGCAATTTTATTTCTATAACACATAACAAGCTCATTTACTACCTCTGATGTCAATGCTTCCCCACTCTTAAAATGTATTATTAAATACGGTTCCAATTGTTGCAATTTAACAATGCCCATTTTATTTGACATACCTTTTATTTTTGCTATTTTGAGAAGATTAGAAACAGCCCTTGGATACTCTCCAAATCTGTCTATCAATTCATCAAGCATATCTTCATATGATTCTTGATCAGATATCATTGCTATCTTCTTATAAGTTTCAACCCTTAATATTTCATCATCTATATACTTTTTCGGTATATATGCATCCACATTGAAATCCACTTCTGTTTCAATATCATCTCTCACATCTATACCTTGTAACTTTTTAACAGCTTCTTCTAAATATTTCACATACAGTTCATAACCTATAGACTCCATATGCCCTGATTGCTGTGAACCCAACAAGTTCCCTGCACCTCTTAATTCCAAGTCCCTCATTGCAATTTTAAAGCCAGAACCAAATTCAGTAAACTCTTTTATAGCTTTAAGTCGTTTCTCTGCAATTTCTGTTAACGATTTATTTCTCTCATACATAAAATAGGCATAAGCTATTCTATTTGACCTTCCAACTCTACCTCTTAGCTGATAAAGCTGAGATAAACCCATTTTATCTGCATCATGTATAATCATAGTATTGGCGCGTGATACATCTAAGCCTGTTTCTATTATCGTAGTAGCTACTAGTACATCATACTCATAATTCATAAAGTCTATCATTACATTTTCAAGCTCACGTTCGCCCATTTGACCATGACCTATACCAACTCTAGCCTCTGGAACAATTTCTTGAATTTTTTTCGCTATCTCATCTATACCTTGAACCCTATTGTATACATAGAAAACCTGCCCATCTCTGTCTATCTCTTTAAGTATAGAATCTCTTATTACATTTTCATTAAATTCCAGAACGTAAGATTGGACCGGAATTCTCTCTTCTGGTGGCTCTTCTATAACACTCATATCTCTAACTCCTATCATCGACATATGAAGTGTTCTAGGTATTGGAGTTGCAGTTAGTGTTAGTACATCAATATTGGCTTTAAATTGCTTAATCTTTTCTTTGTGTTTTACACCAAATCTTTGTTCTTCATCTATTATAAGCAGCCCTAAATCCTTAAACTTTAGCTCATCAGATAAAATTCTATGTGTTCCAACAACTATATCAACCTCTCCATTCTTTACGCCATTCATAATCTCTCGTTGTTGCCCCTTTGTTCTAAATCTACTTAACATCTGAACTTTTACTGGGTAATCTCTAAATCTTTCTGATATCGTATTGTAATGCTGCTGTGCCAATATTGTCGTTGGCACTAATATAGCCACTTGTTTACTGTCTATTGCAGCTTTGAACGCGGCTCTTAGTGCGACTTCTGTCTTTCCATAACCAACGTCACCACAGAGCAATCTATCCATAACTTTTTGATTTTCCATATCTCCTTTTATTTCTTCTATACATCTCAACTGGTCATCAGTTTCTTCATAAGGAAATAAATCTTCAAACTCTTTTTGCCAATTTGTATCTGATGAAAATTGATATCCACGAGCAGCTTTTCTTTTAGCGTATAATTCAATTAATTCATCCGCCATATCTTCAATAGCTTTTTTAGCACGAGTTTTAGTCTTTTGCCACTCTGTGCTATTTAATCTATTTACTCTTGGTTTTAAACTATCTCCACCAATATATTTCTGAATCAAATCCATCTGATCAACTGGTACAAATAACTTATCTTCACCCGAATACTGTATTTCCATATAATCCTTTATTATACCCTGTATATCGAGTTTTTCAATTCCCATATATCTACCAATACCATGGGATTCATGTACCACAAAATCCCCAACTTTCAAATCAGTAAATGTATCTATTTTTTTTCTGTTCTTATCCCTTGATTTTCTCTTTTTCTTTGTTTTATGAATTCCATAAATTTCACGATCACTCACTAATACAAATTTAATCTCAGGATACTCTACACCTCTCTCTATACCTATAGGAACAATAACTATTTCGCTACTTTGTATCGATTCACTTATTTCATTTACACGTCTATGTGCAACTTTATTTTCATTTAAAAGCTCATCTATCCTCTCGGCTTTTTGTACATTACCTGCTGCAATAATGACTTTGTAACCTCGTATTTGCCATTTTTTCAAATCATTTATGAGCAAGTCCATTTTGTGATTATAAAATACAATTTCTTTAGAAACTATAGTGTGTATCTTTTGGGGTCTAAATAAATCGTCTGATTTGGATAACATTGACATTGTAATAATAGAATATATTTGTAAACCCTCTATGAATTTCTTGTAAGTTTTAAAAATTTTCGTATGAGATTTCATAATTTCGCCTTGCTGATACCACTCTGTAAACTTCTGAGAATAAGACTCTCTTTTATCCTCATACCTTTGTTTAACTCTAGATGATTCATCTAATATCACCATTGAATTTTCAATTATATATGAAAATGCTGATTCTAAATAATTTCCAATATACGGCAACAGTATGTCTGGATTTGGCAATGCAATATTTTGTTCCAATCGTTCAATTATATTCATGAATTTCTTATTTATTCGTTCTTTATACAGCTCATCATCTAATTCTGCATTTATTTTTTCTAAATCTCTTCTCACTTTTTGAGCTATTTTTAATTTTTCTTCTGGATATAAAATTATTTCACCAGCTTGTATAATTTTTGCTTTACTAACATTTTGAAGTGTTCTCTGGTCTCTTGAATCAAAAAATCTTAAAGAGTCAACTTCAGTATCAAATAATTCTATTCGAAGAGGATCATCATATTGAGGTGAATAGACATCAACAATTCCACCTCGAATGCTATATTGTCCACATTGTTCAACCCGTTCGACTCTCTCGTAGTGCAATAAATTCAAATGATTAGTAAAGCTTTTTAAATCTATTTCACTCCCAATCTCTACATCGTAAATCGATTCCTCGAATCTTCTTTTTTTAAGAACTGGCATCATCAAGCTATCTATAGATGCTATGTATATTTTATTTTCTCCTTCAATTAAATCATTTAAAAATTTAACTCTGTCATATACTATTTCTCTACTAGTTGCAACTATATCATAATATATGAGCTCTTTATATCTCAGTTCACTTGAGCCTTCTTTTTTCAAATCATTTAATCTAGTTCTAAGAGCTCTAGCTTTTGCAGTATCATAAGTAATTATAAAAACGGGTTTATCTTGATGTTTCTTTAATGCATAGAGAATATGAGCTATGTTCTCATCTTGAATCCCGTACAATGCGATAGGTGAAGCTTTTTTATCTATATCTTCCAATAGCTCTTTATATACTTTCATGTTTTTTAATTGATCTATCAACAAATCTCTCATTTTCTGCCTCCGTTTCTCAAATTCTCATGATTTTTATCGACGAAAAAATAGCCTAGACCCGAAGCCTAGGCTATAATTTACTTTCGATTACAATTATTCATCGCAGTTTGAACATCTTTTGTTACTATCATTTCAACCGCTCCTGCTGTCAATTCTATCATATCATCTACTAATTTTCTATCTTCTTTAGAAAACTCTCCCATAACATGATGAATTATATCTCCAGCTTGCTTACCAATTCCAATTCTAATTCTTGGAAATTGATCTTCTCTAAGTTGATATATGATAGACCTCATCCCATTATGCGTGCCGGCACTTCCAGAAGGTCTAATTCTAAGTTTGCCTACGTCTAAATCTAAATCATCATATATAACAATTATATTTTCTATTGGCACTTTATAATAATTCTTAAGTTCGCGCAATGATTCTCCACTTGCATTCATAAAAGTTTGAGGTTTTACAAGTAAAACTTTTTCACCATTAATTCTATGCTCTCCAATCAACGCTTTATGCTTTAATGTTTTAACTGACACACCCCACTTGTCAGATAAATAGTCTATAGCGTTAAAACCAACATTATGTCTAGTCCACTCGTATTTTTTACCGGGATTTCCTAATCCTACTACTAAATACACATTCTCACTCCCAAATTTCTAAACTTTAAAACTCCATCGCAATATATTTTTAATCAAAAAGAGTACTTACTGATTTATTCCCATGTATTCTAGTGATAGCTTCTGCTAATAGCGGTGCTACAGAAACTATTTCTAGTTTGTCTATCTTTTTTTCTTCTGGCAATTTTATTGAGTCTGTAACTATCAATTTTTTGATAACAGAATTTTCTAATCGCTCTATGGCTGGTCCAGAAAGTACTGGATGAGTACAGCAAGCAAATACTTCTTTAGCTCCTAGATCTTTGAGTGCTGCTGCTGCCTTTGTCATAGATCCAGCAGTATCAATTATATCATCTACTATTATCGCATCCTTACCTTCTATATCTCCAATTACATTCATAACTTCTGATACATTCGCCTTAGGACGTCTTTTTTCTATGATAGCAATAGGTAAGTCTAATATAGCTCCAAAATTTCTCGCACGTCTTACTCCACCGATATCAGGCGATACAACTACTGCATTTTCCAAATTATAATTTTCCTTTATATGTCTCGCTAATATTGGTGTTGCTTTCATATGATCTACAGGGATATTAAAATAGCCTTGTAACTGTGATGCATGTAAATCCATACAAATAACACGGTCTGCTCCAGCTGTAGTTATAATATCAGCAACTAATTTAGACGTAATTGGATCTCTTGCCTTTGTTTTTCTGTCCTGTCTAGCATAACCATAATAAGGAATTACAGCATTTATTCTACCTGCTGACGCTCTTTTAAATGCATCAATTAGTATAAGCAACTCCATTAAATTATCGTTTACTGGTTCGCATGTTGGTTGAACAATATAAGTATCTGCCCCTCTAACAGTTTCAAAAATATCAACAGCAATCTCTCCATCACTAAATTTTGAAACACTTGCCTTCCCTACTTCTACACCTAACTCTTTACAAATTTTTTCTGCTAATTCTACATTTGCGTTGGCAGTAAATACTTTCAAAGTACTACTTTCTGAATACATGTGAACGCCTCCTAAAATATTTTATCTCATGGAATGTGTCGTAAAACAACGTCACTTACTACCTTGCACCATCTGGGGTGTGCAAAATAGTATCCCATTTTACTTTACCCAGTTTTTCTTATTTACCTGTCTTGCCCTAGCTATAGCTAAATCTCTTTCTTCAACCTTGTTTGTAATTGTTGAACCCGCTGCAACGTATCCATAGCTTTCAACTTCAACAGGTGCTACCAAATTAGAATTACTACCTATGAAGACATGATCTCCTAATTTGGTTTTATGTTTATTTTTGCCATCATAGTTGCAGAAAATCACCCCGCAACCAATATTGCATGATTCTCCAATTTCACCATCTCCAACATAAGCAAGATGTGGAACTTTGCTACCATCTTTTATAGTCGTATTTTTAACTTCGACAAAATCTCCAATTTTAATATTAGATGCAACCTTACTATTAGGTCTTAAATATGCAAATGGACCTATACTGTTATCATTTTCAACAGTACTAGAAAGTATAGTTGTTGATTGGATATCATTTCTATCACCAATAACAGAATCTACTATTTTAGTCTGACTTCCAATTATACAATCATCACCTATAGTCGTAGTCCCCTGCAAAATAACATTCGGATAAATAGTTGTATCCTGTCCTATTTTGACATCTTTATCTATATAAGCCGTTCTCGCATCTATAAATTCAACTCCATTTAGCATGTGCTGCTCATTAATTCTACGTCTCATAATCTGTTGAACCTGTTCTAATTGGACACGAGTATTTACGCCCAAAATTTCTTCAGCATTTCCTAAAATATATCCTTCAACTCTCTGATCTAATTCAAAGGCCAATCTAACTATATCCGTTAGATACATTTCATTTTGAGCATTATCCATACTAAGCATAGATAGTGTTTGCTTCAAAAGCTGTCCTCTAACAACAAAAATTCCTGAATTTATTTCTCTAATTTCTCTTTGTTCCAAACTAGCATCTTTCTGCTCAACGATCCCTTTAACTATACCTCTTTCATTTCTGACTATTCTTCCATATCCAAATGGCTTTTCTAAAAGTGTAGTCATAACCGTCAAATCATTTTTTTTCTCAGTATGAAATTTTAGTATTCCCTCTATTGACTCTTGACTCAATAAAGGAGTATCTCCGCACAATATCAATACTTGATCCTTGTCATCTATTTCATCTATTGCTTGCTTAACCGCAAATCCCGTTCCATATGGATATTGATCTCCAACTGGCTGTTCTTTAGCTATTACATCTTTATATTCAGCCTTAACCATATCTTCTATAGTTTCTCTACTATGTCCCAAAATCAAAAGATTCTTTTCAACTCCTGATTTATTAACTACATCTAATATGTGAAATAACATTGGCTTTCCACACACCTCATGCATAACTTTTGGCAGCTTCGATTTCATTCTAGTTCCTTCACCAGCTGCAAGTATAACAGATTTTATCATTCTCGGCGCCTCCAATGATCCTTTTTTTAAATTCCTTATGCATTATATCACATTTCTAGTTAAAATAAAAAGAATTATAGCCTACAAAATACAAAAAACTGAAAGGCATAATTCCTTCCAGTTTCTGGCTTTATCTCTATTCTGCTTCTATTGCTTCTTCATTAACTTCTTCCGAATCAGAATTTTCAAGTTCTTTGTGATACTCTTCAAATACAATATCTTGTATTCTAGCTCTCATTTCAGAATTAATTGGATGAGCTATGTCTCTAAACTCTCCATCTGCCATTCTTCGACTTGGCATCGCAATAAAAAGACCATTCTGTCCTTCTATGATTTTTATATCATGGACAACGAACTCTTCATCGAATGTAACAGAAACTATAGCTTTCATCTTGCCCTCGTTATTGATTTTACGAACTCTTACATCTGTGACCTTCATATAACTCACCACCTTTCTGTCTCGCAATGCTGCTTCCTCACTTAATTAATTCTTCACAAAATTCAAAAATCCTTCTTTTTTTTTACAAAAAATTAATCTTTTTTATATCTTTTGAACTCAAAAGACTCCTTTCCTGTAAATTTTATACATCCAACTCTAATTTACCCAGTAAAAAATGATTCAAACAAATTACGTGTAATAAAATTACAAAAAAACAAGGGCTTAATTACCCTTGTACAATTTCTTTTCCAGCTTTTATATATATTTCTCCATTATGATTATCTATTTTCTCAAGAGTCAAAAGTGAGTAGTAAGAATCAACCAATTTTATTTCTGGTTCCGCAGTTGACATGAGCACACATATACCTTCAACCTCTGATTTAAATTCCTTCATCATCTCTACAATTCCCTTAGCCGTACCTCCAGCTTTCATGAAGTCATCTACCACCAATACTCTTGCACCTTCTTTCATAGCCTTCCTTGAAAGAGACATCGTTTGAATATTGCCAGAGCTGCCACTTACATAATTTATATTAACAGTTGCCCCCTCAGTAATCTTTATATTCCTTCTTATTATAACAAGTGGTACATTTAACAATCTTGCTGTTTCAAATGCAAGGGGTATCCCCTTAGTTTCAACAGTTACAACATAATCTAGATCTGCTGTTCTATATTGATTTGCGAAAATTTTAGCTATTCTAGCTACTAATATAGGATTATAAAGCATATCTACCATGTATATAAAATTTCCAGCAAGTATTCGCTCTTTACTATTGAGCATTTCTGCAATCAACTGAACTACATCTTCTTCTTCTTCTTCATTTACACTTGGTATGTACCTTACACCACCAGCAGCACCTGGCAACGTTTGTATTTCACCTAAATCCAATAAGCCCACTGTTTCCTTTACAATGACTATATCTTCGCTAATTGACGTTTTTGCAGCTTCAAATTTCTCTGTAAAATAATTATAACTAAAAACTTTATTAGGATGCGTAGTTAAAATATTCATAATAGCACCTATTCTTTGATTTCTTTTCATCGTCACACTCCCATTTTACGAATGTTTTTTACTATTAATATTATTTTATTCGTAAAATGATATAATATCAAGTCTTATTTTCGGATATTTTCACCATTTATACTTTTTAATTTCCATTTACTATATGCTATAATTATGTTATTATCAATTAATTTTCAATATTTGGAGGAGGGGTTTGTTTGAATCTCAACACATTAAAAAAAATACATTTTATAGGTATAGGTGGAATCAGCATGAGTGCTCTAGCTCTTATAATGAGAGATAAGAACTGCATCATTTCTGGTTCTGATAGATCTCATTCTGAAACTACCGATTGGTTAGAATCCAAAGGTATAGAAATATATTATGGACACGATGATTCCAACATCGATGAACCAGGTTTAGTTGTATATACTTCTGCTATTGGTGACGACAATCCTGAATTTGTTGCCGCAAAACGAGACAATTTACCATTAATGTCTCGTTCCGAATTTCTAGGTCTTCTCATGAAATCTTATGACAAATCATTGACCGTAGCAGGTACTCATGGAAAAACCACTACTACAGGTATGGTTGCTACTATTTTAGAACATTTAAATACAGACAGCACTATTTTAATAGGTGGTTTCTTAAAAAATATAAATGGAAATTTAAAAATAGGTAGCGGAAATTGGATACTAACCGAAGCATGTGAATATAAAGAAAACTTTTTAGACTTTTCGCCAACACATAGTATTATTTTAAATGTAGACGAAGATCACCTAGACTATTTTTCAGGCATAGATCACATAAAATCTACTTTCAAAAATTATGCTGCATTACATCCTAAAGAAGGTGCTCTCATATTAAATTCTGATGATGTCAATTCTGCAGAATTAATATCAAACAATCCTAATTGTATAACCTTTGGAATAAATTCAAATGCAGATTTCCAAGCATTTGATATAAATCATAACGATTTTGGATATCCAAATTTCAAATTTTCATATAATAACAAAGTATATAACGTTCAACTTAAAGTTTTCGGCACTCATAATATTTTAAATGCTTTAGCCGCAATAGCTCTTTGTTACAGTCTTGAATTACCTATAAATAAGATTGTTGAAGGTATAGAACATTTTACTGGTACTCATAGGCGTTTTGAACAACTAGGTTTATGCAATGGTGCTCTAATAATAGATGATTATGCTCATCATCCGACAGAGTTAAAATCTACACTTGATAGTTTGGCTTCTTTTAAGCACCAAAATATACTAGCAGTTTTCCAGCCACATACCTATACTAGAACTTTATCATTGATAGATGATTTCGCAAATATATTAGCTAAATTTAATAATCTAATAATAACTGATATATATGCCGCTAGAGAAGTTAATGACGGACGAGTATCTAGCAAAGATTTGGTGGATAAAATTAAAGCACTTTCACCAGATTCTAAAATAATGCAAATGTCATCTTTTGATGAAATTTCATCATATGCCAAATCTTATCTCAAACCAAACGACGTTTTTATAACAATCGGAGCTGGCGATGTGAATAAAATTGCAAATAATTTAGTTAAACAATAAAAAACAAAATGTATCTCATAACGAAAAAGTGCTAGTGCATTGGTAAACTAATAACCAATACATTAGCACTTTTTATAATAAATTATATTAAGCTACTTTACATCATACAATTTCTTTACAAGTTTTTCTATTTCTGATTCACTTGCTTCAAAGTAAGACAGTCTCTCACCGCTATATGTCATCATTTTCGCATCACCAGGTAAAGTTCCCATCGTTATCTTATCAGAAGTAATTCCCAATAAATTTTCCTGATAAAAAAGTATCTCACTCATACCTGCATTTGTCTTAACATAAGGAAGTGCAGTTCTAACTACCGATGAAAACTTTAGAGATAAAGCTTGCTGAATAGCTGATTTTACAAAAGCTTGCTGTGCTCTAACTCTTCCTAAGTCTCCATTTGGATATCCACCAAGAAATACTCCATCTCTATCAGGATCCATATTACCATGCCTATATCTCAAAAATCCTACTGCATCATTCCCTTTTAGTACTTGTGTACCTTTTTGAATATTAATGTGCAATGGCGGGTTATCTGTTGGATCATCATACAACATTCTAACTGGTACATTTACCTTTACACCACCTATAGCATCAACTATGGCTCTAACACCAGAATATTTTATACTCGCATAGTAATGGATAGGAACTCCTAGTATATTTTCTACAGCGTCCTCGACACCTTCTTCTCGCCTTCGTCCATAAGCTGCATTTATCTTTCTCTGACCAGCACTCTCATGACCTGCTTCGTAATAGTATGTATCTCTTGGAATAGAAATTACATCTAATTTGCTCGTTTCCGGGTCAAAACTTATAAACATAATCACATCTGAACGGTTCTCCGTTTCAATCCCCATAAAAACTGCATTTACTCTCTCACTATTTTCTATAGCTTTTTCTAAAGGTGTTTTTTCTGGAACAACTTCTTCCACCTTTTCAACTTCAATAACCTCTTCTATAGGCTTTTCTTCCACTTTTACAATTGCTTTTTTCTCAGGTGCAAAAAATTTGTACGCACCAACCCCTGCCCCAATTGCAATCAAAAACACAACTAAAGCTACTAAAAATACTTTCAAAAACTCCTTCAAACTAATCACCGACCTCTAATTTCTTTAAACACATAGGGTATTATATCATAGTATTTATTTCATAAAGGTTAAAATTCAGTTACAAATATTAACTTGTAATTCATTTATTTTTTAGCTTACTGTACTTTTCTATAATCCCATAAAGAAACTTTTCTACTAATTCTAAATTTATTTACCCTTCAAATAGCTTATATTGATTCTATCCCGTATAGATTATTTATAAATGTCTCTACCTCGTCTTCGTCTATACTAAAATATGACAATTCCCATCCACCATACGTTCGTTTTTCTGCTATTCCTGGTAACGTACTGAAATGTATATTCTCTATATCTAACTTTATCAAATCATCATTGTAATACAATACTTCTGCCATCCCAGCATTCGTTTTTACATATGATAATGCCGTTTTAGCTACTGATAGAAAATTATTCCCTAACACTTTCTTTATAGTTGATTTTATGAAAGACTGCTGTGCCCTAACTCTACCCAAGTCACCATCTCTGTAACCTCCTAGAAACACTCCATTCCTATTCGGATCCATGTTGCCATGTCTGTATCTCAAAAAACCAATTGCATCATTTCCATCTAATACTTGCTTTCCTTTTTTAATATTTATGTGTAGAGGCGGATTATCTGTAGGATCATCATAAAGCATTCTAACTGGTACATCTACCTCAACCCCACCTACTGCATCAACTATAGCTTTAACTCCAGAATATTTCGCACTTATATAGTAATGAACCGGAACACCTAATATATCTTCTACCGCCATTTTAACCCCTTCTTCTCTATTTCTTCCATAGGCTGCATTTATTTTTCTCTGATCTGATTTTTCATATCCCTTTTCATAATAATATGAATCTCTTGGAATTGACATTATATCCAAACTAGAATTATCTGGATCAAAACTTACAAACATAATCACATCTGAACGATTTTCAGTCTCTATTCCCATAAAAACCGCATTTATCCTTTCACTGTTTTCTATAGCTTCTTCCAAAGGTGTTTTTTCTACAACAACTTTCTCTAAATGTTTCTCTTTAGTTTCTTCTACAACCTTATACTCTTCTTTTGAAATTATTTTTTCCTCAGATTCAAAAAATTTATGCGCGCTGACCCCGGTTACAATTACAATCAAAAATATAACTAAGGCTACTAAAAATATTTTTAAAAATTCTTTCAAACTAAATCACCGACCTCTTTTTCTAAATACAACCGAATTATATCACAACTGAATTTATCAATATTTAAAATATAGTTACAAATTTGTTATTTCAAAACAAAAAAGCTGAGGATAAATTAATTCATCCTCAGCTCTTCATAAGATTGTAAAACAACAATCACTAATCCATATTCTACTTTAACTTTTCTCTAAGCTCTTTTGTCAGCTCTTCAAAACCTGGCTTTTCTAATAAAGCAAACATATTTTTCTTATATGCCTCTACTCCCGGTTGGTTAAAAGGATTTACATCTAGTACGTATCCACTAACCCCACAAGCTTTTTCAAAGAAATAAATTAAATGACCAAACGCTTTTGCATCCATTTTTTCTATCGACAATACAATATTAGGAACTCCTCCATCCTCATGAGCTAAAACAGTTCCTTCAAATGCCTTTTTATTTACGTAATTCATAGTCTTTCCAGCCAAGTAATTTAATTGATCTAAATTTTCTCCATCTTCTAAAATATCAAAATCTCCATCAATATTCTCTATATTTAAAACAGTTTCAAACAACAATCTTTCGCCTTCTTGTATATACTGTCCCATAGAATGTAAGTCTGTAGAAAAATCTACACTTGATGGATATATTCCTTTATTCTCTTTTCCTTCACTTTCGCCATAAAGTTGCTTCCACCACTCACTTAAATAGTGCATTGAAGGTTCATAGTTAACCATTATTTCTATTTTTTTGCCATTTCTATACAATAGGTTTCTAAGTCCCACATATTGATAACAAGGGTTTTCCAAGATGTTCTCTTTTGAATACATCTTCACAGCCTCTTTGGCTCCTTTAAACATTTCATCAATATCTATTCCTGTAACAGCAATTGGCAACAAGCCTACCGCTGTAAATATCGAATATCTACCACCAACATCATCAGGTATAACAAATGTTTCATATCCCTCTTGATCAGCTAATTGTTTTAGTGCACCTTTATTGGCATCTGTAGTAGCAAAAATTCTTTCTTTCGCACCATCTTTGCCATACTTTTCTTCAAGCAATCTCTTAAAGACTCTAAACGCAAGCGCAGGCTCTGTTGTAGTCCCTGACTTTGAAATAACATTTACCGATATATCTTTATCCTTAACTAATTCTACTAATTCTTTTAAATATCTACCGCTTATGTTGTTTCCAGCGTAATATATACTAGGTGTGTTCTTTTCTTTTAAGTCATTATAAAAATTGTTTTGAAGTGCATCAATTGCTGCTCGAGCTCCTAAATAAGATCCACCAATTCCAATTACAATCAACGCTTCACTTTGCTTTTGTATACGCTTTGCAGCTTCTTTGATTCGATTAAATTCATCCTTATCATATTCATTCGGATAATCTAACCATCCTAAAAAATCATTTCCTTTACCTGTCTTATTGTGTAAAAGTTCATGTGCCTTCCCTACCTCGTCTTGCATACCCTTCAATTGTTCCTCTGTAATACCTGTTCTAGCGTAATCAACTTTAATCATGCCTCGGCGCCTCCTCAATTTAATAAAAAAAGTTTTTACTTCCCTGATTTCTAACATATCTTGCCTTTATTATGGCAAAATCATCTTCTTTTGTATTGAATTCATACTCCTTAACATACCTTTTTATGTCCTCAATTATATTATGATTCCTATCTCTAGCAAGCTCTCTAAGCCTTTCTAAGCCAAATTGTTCGCCATATTTATTTTTAGCTTCGATTATACCATCGGTGTATAACAACAGCTTATCGCCTTCATTTAAGGAGATAGTCTGTTCCTCATACGTTATACTATTAAACAATGATGCAATAGGATATCCTGTAACTTTCAAAAGATTTACCTCATCATCTTTTAAAAGGAGTGGAATACAATTATGACCAGCATTTGAAAATAAAAAAGTATCGTCCGCCGAATCTAGTATACCATAAAATATAGTAAAATATTTATCATCATCTAATTGTAATTGTAAAAATCTTTTGTGCAATTCAGACAAAACTTTTCCTGGCCTAATATAATAGTCCTTTAACGCACGCATAGTTTGGCGTATAAACATAGTCATCATAGATGCTGTAACACCATGACCTACAACATCACTTACGTATATACCCGTATATCTATCATCTATTTTAAAAACATCAAACATGTCGCCACTAAGCGCTTCTGATGCTTCATATATATAATCTATTTTAAATGAACCATATTGATCTTTATTTGGAAGTATTTTTCTTTGAAGTTTTCTTGAAAACTCTAAATCATCTCTCATAATCTTATTAGCTTCCATTATTTCACGCTCTAAAGCACGTTCTCTTGTAACGTCTCTAAAAACCTCCACCGCTGCATATATTTTACCAGACTCATCTTTTATAGGGGCACTCTTCACAGAATAAATTCTATTTCCAATGACCTCTTCTTTTTCTGTTACTCCTCCAGTAGATATGGTAGCCTTAGTAGTGCATACATTGCATGGATTATCCTTTCCAATAGCCTCATAGCATTTCGAATCAAGACGCACTCCACCTATACACTGACTCATACTTCTATTTGTAAAAATAACATGACCATCGCAATCGACTACTCTAACCCAATCAACCATACTATCTAAAACATCATATGTAAAACGTATATTTTCATTTTTTAAATTGCGTCTATTTTCCATAATCTCACCCCAATTATTTGTCTATTACATTATATCAAATAACTAGGGTAATAAAAAAGGGCTATCGCCCTTTTTTATCGTCTTTTTTATTCATATTTTTTATACCACAATCTTTGCAATTACAATTACAATTCGAACATTTTCCTTGACTACCATTTTTAAAATTTTTATAAATAATACCTATCGCAAATATAACCATAATAGTTGTAATAATATATGCAATTATTTCAAACATAAATCACCTCTTGATTTTAACTATTTAGCCAAATCCACAATAATTTTATGAGCCATGCCTCTCCCTAATATCAATCTACTCCCACGCAAATTAATTATATATGCTCCTCTATTATCGCCTCTAAGCATCTCAAAACTAACGCCTTCAGTTAGTCCCATATCTTCTAATCTTCTTCTAACCTTTTCGCCCCACGTAATTTCTTTAAGCACTACTTTTTGACCTGGATAAACCATAGACAGTGGCATAATAAAACCTCCTAAATAATGATAATCATTCTTTACTTAATAATATAATATTTGATAATGATTGTCAATAGCACAATTTGATTTTCACTCTAACAAAAAATGATTGCAAATATTTATAAATATCTGCAATCATTTTAAAGAATTATTTATGACCTTCCTCTGGAACTATACATATAAATTTAAAAGTTGAATTTCCTGTGTTAACAAATTGATGTAATTCCCCAGCTGGGATATACGCATACGAACCTGCTTTAACTGGTATTTCTTCGCCATTTAAATAAACGTAGCCTTCTCCTTCTAAAATA
Organism: Tissierellales bacterium; assembly: GCA_025210965.1. Lineage (NCBI taxonomy): Bacteria > Bacillati > Bacillota > Tissierellia > Tissierellales > Tissierellales bacterium. The sequence continues at coordinate 12,913 of JAOAQY010000069.1, read as the reverse complement.
TAGTTTATATGTGGCCAAGGATGCTCATGTTTAGGGCTATATCCTCCCTCTTCTAATTCTAAAATTCTCATAACATGTCCTTCCCAGCCCTCTTTAGGTGATATCAATGCCTTTATAGATGCCCCTTTAGTCGCATCATTATTTATTTTAGTGTACTGTATCGTATCTTCATGTTGTACTATCATTTTCAAATCCTCCTTTCATACTATATTTATATTATACTATATTTTTGGGTATAATATAAATATAGTATGTTAAATCTGTATTCAACCAAAGGGGGATTTTTATGGAAAACATTGAAAATTTAATGTCTCTCGAAAAAAGCAATCCGATTCAATCTGTATCACCAGCTAGTCAAAATTTAATTCAGTTATTAAAACAGCCAGAACCATTAGAAGCTTTTCACGCTCTTCTTTCGTTTGACCAAGTTAAACAAATCACAAATTTCATAAAAGAATTTTCAAATTCTATATCCGAGCTCGAAGAATCAAGTGAAAAATTAAATGAATTTCTCAGCGAACAAGATACTTCAATTTCAGCTGAGAATAACGAAGCATTTTCTGCTGAAATTGCAATTGAAGACAAAGATGATAACCAATTAAACGAAAACAAAGCCACTCCTGATATCGATATTCAAAAAAATTTTCTTAAAAAACCGACAATAAGACAAAAAGCTAAAGAAGAAAATGACACTACATATAATTCGTTGATATCTGATTTTACAAAAACTTATAATAATTTCACTGATTTACTTGACCAAAATGAAGAAATAAATGCTCTTAACCCATTGAGAGAATCTATATATTCCCTCGAAAATATTTACGAAGAAACTTTATCTAACTTTGACATAGAAAAATCCGAGGAGTCAAACCATCTAAAAATCATAGATGAAGAATCTAGCACTAATGAATATTCAGGTTCTGATTTTAATATTTATTTATCTCAATTAACTCAAACTTTATCACTTATAGAGCAGCGTACATCTGAATTCGCTCTTTCTCTAGCTAATGTTAATATGATGGGAACTACTCTCTACTCTCCAAATTCACCTCCAACATTTCTAAATGATTTGATGGGCGTTGGTCTATATATTGATTTATATCTATAGACACTAAAAAGATCCAAGAAATTTATCTATTTTTCTTGGATCTTTTCTTTATAACTCTGGCAAACCTCCCCAGAATTTCTCAGCACTACATTAGATGGCATTTCTTTGCTTTTGAAACCAAAAAACTTACATCCCTTTGGATTTTGAGGTTCCCAAGTTACATAATAATATACACACTTTAAACAATTCACTCGCATTACATCACCTTACTTTAATTTAACTAAGCTTCCCCAATCATGTTCATGACTATCATCTAACAATAGCCAAACATCTCTACAGCTTTGAGGTATATATAAATCCTCTTCCAATAACTTCATTCTGCTATAGGTCAGATCTGGTGTAGCACTCCTTATTAATAAGACTATAGGAAAATCGACATCGTACTTACTTATAACTTTTTCTTTCTTTCTCAGCAATTGATTTAGTGCAATTAAATGATCATCGTAGTGTTCTGCTACTTCAAAATACAAATTTAATTGCTCAGCTTTTCCCAATAAAAATCTAGCCTCTTCTTGATTTTTAAACAAATGAGCTATCTCAACACCAATCTTCTTCCCTCTTTCGGTTTCCAATAGTGCATCAGGTCTTTCCCTTAACTCAAGAATTTTATACTTAGCTCCAAATATATTATAAAATCTATCAACGAAAATATCAACAGCATGTCTTTCCAATTGCTTTTTATCTGTATGACCTTTCATTTCGCCACCATCCTTTTGATTTATCATTTTGTGCTGTTTAAATTCTCTATTTTTGTATATAATATTTATATACCTATTTTTATAGTTTCAACCAATTTTAAAGGAGGTTTTACCAATGACTGATGAAAAGATATTAGATTTACTAAGTCAAATAAATTCTAAATTAGAAAAATTAGCAGAAGATGTTTCTTATAATCGTGAAGAAATTGACGCACTACAGAGAAGTGTAAATAGCTTGAATATGCTAAGTAGTGACACTAATAATAAAGTGCGTGAAGCAATTTCAACAATCAAAGAAAAAAAATAAATCACTAAAAAAATCTCAGAATTTAATTCTGAGATTTTTTTATATAAATTCCATGTTTTTAAAATCTATATATTGCTCTATACTATAGACAATCTTTCTAAGGCCTTCCATGTCAATCTCTTTAAACCTTCCTATTTTAGGACTATCAATATCCAAAACTCCAATAACCTTGTCTTTATAGTGAATCGGCAAAACTATTTCTGAATTTGATGCTTCATCACAAGCAACATGTCCTGGGAATTTATTAACATCTTCTACTAATTGAATTTTATCTTCTTCAACCGCAGTACCGCAAACGCCTTTTCCAATTTTTAATCTAGTACAAGCTGGCAATCCTTGAAAAGGTCCTAATACAAGCTCTTCATTTTTTAAAAAATAAAATCCAGCCCAGTTAATATCGCTAAGTAACAACTTCAATATCGCAGATACATTAGAAAAATTTGCTAGCCAGTCGCTCTCTTCACTCAAAAAACCTGTAATCTTCAAATTTATGTAATCATAAAGTTTTTTAGGGTCCTCTGTAACTATAGGCTTTATTGGCTTCATATTAATCCCCCTATTTAAACAATTTTGAAGTACTGTTTCTTTCTATAATTTTATGTGCCAATTGATATGACATCTCTTCTAATTTATTTTTACCCTTAATCTTATCTATAAGTCTCATTGCTACAGCTCCCATATCAAAAGATGGCTGACTAATAGTAGTTATTTGAGGTACAAATAATTTTGAGATTTTTGAGTCATCAAAACCCATTATTGAAATATCTTCTGGCACTCTAACCCCATTCTCTAAACAATAACCTATAGCTCCTGCTGCCATTTCATCACTTGCACAAAATACTGCTGTTGGAACTTCCTCTAATTCAAGAAGTTCTTTAATTTTCTCTCTAGCTAATTCAGCTGAATAATTTGCTTCTTTATAATAATCTTCGTTATACTCTACATCGTTATCTTCTAGTGCTTTTTTATATCCTTTTTTTCTCAAATATCCTGTAGCATAATCTGCATTATCTACGCCTATCATCGCTATCTTTTCATGACCTAAGTCCATCAAATATCTAACGCCCTCATATGCTGCCATTTCATTATCTATATCGACATTAGGGTGTCTTACATCTTGAATTTTTGCATTTACCGTTACAACCGGTTTTTCATACGAATCAAAAAATTCTTTGTGATAATCAGATGCACTATAAGTCACAAAAATAATACCATCTACCTCTTTTTCAGATAGCACTTCCAAAAAATCTTCCTCTCTCTGATAATCACTAAATGTATTACAAAGAATCATGGTGTAATTGTAAATATTAGCGACATCTACAACTCCTTGAACTAATTGACTACAAAATTCATTAGATATATCTGGAACCACTACCCCTATGATATTAGTTTCTTTATTAATCAAACTCCTTGCAACAAACGATGGTTTATATCCAGTTTCCTTAATAACTTGCATAACTCTCTGTCTAACTTCGCTACTTACAGGCTTAGTTTTATTAATAACTCTAGATACCGTTGCTTTTGAAACACCAGCCATTTCTGCTATATCTGTAATTGTTAATTTTGCTTTTTCTTTTCCCATGCTAGAGCCTCCTTCTGAATCTTTATCTTTGTATTTTATCATATAAATTATTCTGTGAATAGTATTTACCCCAATTGTGCTAAATTTGTAACAGAAAGTGCTAATCTACAACATTACTCATTAATCATAAGCTCTAGCCTATTTCCTAAGTATCTAAGTTCCTCAGTCATACTCTCCTTATCAATAGTCTTTTCCTCAAATACCAACCTCAGTATTTCTCTATCTATCTTAAATTTCAAAGCCTTATATAATTGAGTATTTTTATCTATCACCTTATACTTTCCACTTAAAATATTATCATTTGCTCGTTTCAAATATTTTTTTTCAAATTTTTTTCTAGACTTGTACCCTTCTGTATTAATGTAAATAGACATAGCATTCATATTAGTTGGATACCCAATATTTCTTCCACCACCTTCCAATAATATCTTTTGATTATTTCTCTCAATCAACCCGTTTATATACGATAATCCGGAATTTGTATTTTTCCCATTAGTATTTACTATAAATCCAGATAAATTGATATATTTAGTAGCTTTCTGATTATCTAATATTATCAAATCATCATATCTAGAAATACCATAGTATAAAAAAGGATTTAACAAATTAACCGTTCTCTCAAATTCAACATCCCTATAATTAAAATTCTTATCATCTAAAAGTCTAAAAGTTGACTCTTGATACAAATTTGAGTTTGGATTCAAGAGCAAGTTTTCATAATCATTGACAGAATAATTGTGAGGTCTTAAATATAACGATGACCACAATTCTTTTTTTGCTTCTATCAAGTGACTGATAAATTCTTTTTTAGTTAAATCAATCTTTCTTTTTTCAATATTTATTAAATCAAAATTTTCTATTACATCTCCTAAAATTTCATCATATCTCTGCCAATTCAAGTCTTTACATGACGATTTCAACCACTTATCTCTAATAGACCAAAACTCTGGTTCCTCCTTCGAATAGCCTACTCCTTCAATAACTTCCTTTTTTATAGCTATTGGACTCTGCTCTGCTCTTACTGGAATAAAATAATCATTTTTCATAATGGGATACAATTCACTAGCGTTGTTAACTTTCCCTGAAATGTTCATTGCCACTCCATTATCAGAATATGTCTTATATGATTCTAACTTAGAAATATAAATTAAAGTTGGTCCTTCTTTTTTATAAAGAAGCTCTCTCAATTTATCTTGATATTCACTCAAGTTACTAGCTTTTATCTGATTTATTACAACATTTATACCATTTTCCATCACAAATTTATATGGCATTTGCCGTTCATAATCTGTCCAATTAGCGTAATCCAGCTCCCATACCGCTATTTCTATTGCATTTTTTTTGTCATTTTCTACTGCGTCAAAGTTCCTATGATTTTCACTATAAAAATAAAAACCAATCAACATTATAATCATTATCACAATTGCATTCCATCTAGTCTTCAACTAATCATCACCTCAAATTGTGAAATTATTTCTCTAAAAAAATTTTTTTTCCTTTTTTTATCCTATCATCAACCGTCGTTATAACATAAGGATTTTTAAGTGGCTCCGTTATAACATTGTAGTCACCTACTACTATCATATCAACGAATTCTTCATCAACAAAATACTCTTCTCCAAGTATTCCTTCTTCTCTTCTAGCAACAAATACCGATCCGCTTGTTCCTTCTTCAAAGCCAATAGGCGCTTTTATAACACTTTTAGGTAAAGTCATAGTCCCCATAAATCTTTTTTTGTATTCTAACTTACAATCATAGCTACTTCCAAGTACTATATTAGAATCAAATTCTTTGTAAAAATACGCCTCTATAAAAACATTTCCTAACTCATCAGTATATAAATCATCAATGTACGCTTTCTTTTTTTTACCATCAACATACGCATATAGAAGTTGTAGTTCTCCAACCTTTTTGAATTGTTCTGCCGTCAAAGTCGTTTTTATCTTAACATCCTCGTAGTCATCTATACTAGTAATCTCTAAAACACTTTCCCCCTCCTTTAATGCGTATTTTTCATTCAAATTATAGATTACACCTTCACTTTCGGCCAAATAATAGCCCTGACCTTCATTTAGTATTTCTATCCATTTTTCAAGCTTTTCTTTAAGTTCTAAATACTTCTTTATCTCATTATTTGACATCTTATTTTGTGCTAATTTCAAATCTTTTTTCTCTTCTAACTGTCCTATTTTACTCTGGATAATAGACGCATTTAATATTATTTTTTCTAACTCCATTTCATCACAATCTCCAAAATTAATCAGCGATTCTTTTTCTTTCTTTTTTCTTACGAGTTTTTTTAATTCTAGATTGTCTCTTCTTTCTCTTTGAATTTCTTCTTTTATAGATTTTACTAATGTAGCATTTTTTTCTTTCTCATCTTTTAAATATTGATTTACTTCCTCTAATTTCACTATTAAATCATTTATATTTCGTACTTTAAATATTTTTTGACTTTGTGAAACCCTCTCTCCTTTTTTTACAAAATATGATTCTATTTGCATTTCAATAGGTACTTCAACTTTATAAACTTCATTTGGTTTTATAATTCCTTTACATTCTACACTTCTTACAATTTCAGAATTTCTTGGAATCATTATATTAACTTTCGGCATAAATATATCAATGATTTGTTCTGAAAAAAAACCCAAAATGAAAATTATAGCAAAAAAAGCAAAAAGAACATCAGCTATTATATTAATTATTTTTTTTGCCAAATTTGCACCTCCTAAAAATTTCAAAAATGATACCAATACATAAAAAATCCCAAACAATAACCTTTAACACATCAATTTCATATTCATTAAATCCTAAATAAAATAATTTATATATATCTAATTTAAAAACTTTGAAAGAATCTATAATTTTACCTACCGATAAAAAATCTTCTGGAATATATCTTCCTATAATTTTTATTTCTCTTATAAGCAAAAACACTACGAAATAAAATATAAACACTGACACTAAACTAACAATAGTCTTGGCTATTAGATTATAATTTTTAATCAAATATTTGCCTAAACTCATTTTATGGTATTGCATTTCATAATTATCTTTTAAATTCTTAAATAACTGCACAAATTTTTTTCTAAAAACAATTGCAAATTCCCAAAATAAAGCTATAAATACTAAAAATATAATATTTCTAAAAATATAAGTCAACTCCAAATATACTTTAACACTTAAAATTTCAACTCCCCATGACTTTAAAGAGTTTTTTATTTCACTCAATTTTCCTTCAAAATACTTTTCGCTCGGCATCAAGTAGCTCATATAATTGCAATCCCAGTTGTCATCTATAATCTCTTCATCCATTCCCAAATATAAATAATTATCGTCTTTTAACACCCCCCTTACAGTAAATTTTTTATTCAAATATGTTATTTCTTCTCCGATAACACTTTCAGATTTCAAATATTTATCAACTAAATTTTCGCTAATAACCGCGCCTTTATTTTTCAAAAAGAACTCACCTTTAGTCATGTTAATATATCTAAATTTTCTCAAATCTCCGCTCATCATTCTAACTTGATATTCACCATTTTTTTCATAAAAAATTGCCATTTCGATTGATCCATATAATTCTTCAATTTTATCTTTCTGCTCCTCACTAAGTGAATCTGTAAATCTAATCTCTATCGTCTTTGTGCTATAAATATTTTCAATATATATTAGACTCATTGCACTTAATAATAAAGCTACTATCAAAAAAAATTGTTTTTTCAATTGCATAGCATTACCCTCTTTCCGTCTTTTAACTTATGAGATACGCTATTTAAAACAATAATTTCTTTTAAATCTTCAGTGTCACTTTTTGACAATTCACCAAGAACATATTCATCGCCTAGTTCTTTTATTCTAACACTTACCCTCCTAATTTTTCTGCTTCCCGCAAAACCATTTTTTTCCAATATATATATATAATTCGTACTATCAACTTCTATATTTTGGTTTAAAAACGAACTCATCGGTACCGCATATGCATTGTCATTTTCAATGTTCATTTCTATTTTACCCATGTAACTTTTACCTATAGAATAGTTTCCTTTCGGTCTTGATACTACTTTCATGTAAATCTTAATCTTACCTTCTTTATCTGCTAAATATCCTATATTTTCTACCTCAGTCTCAAATGGCTTTTCATAAGAATCTGATTCAATTTCAATAAAATCTCCCACATTAAAATACTTCGATTGATCCATGCTCACTGAAGCTATAAGTAAAAGGTCTTTATAACTCTCCTCTATCGCCACACTTAAAATTTTATTTCCAGTACTTTTAAAATTTCGATTCTTATCTATATACACTATGTGTCCGGATTTTACAGCATAATAGTTTCCATCTTGATCAGCTTTATAATATAAACTCTGACTTTGTTCTATCCCTATACTTTCTTCTAGTTTTTTCAAAAGATCGTCATTTGTCCTTAACTTTTCGTTTATATTTTGCAAATCAACCCTATGTTGAGCATTTTTTGATTCTAAATCAGCAACTTTAATAAAATAGTCACTTCTATAATTTTGATAATCGGACTCTGAAATAGCATTTTTTTGATATAGTAAATCATAGCGCTCTTTATTTCTATTTTCTAAATTTATAGACTCTATGTTTAATTCTATTTTTCTAAAAATATCACTTTTTTGAGTTTCAAACAATTTATTTTCACTCATTACTACATCGAAATTACTTATTAACTTTTGTCTCTCATCTTCATAACAACCAGAACATTTAAATAACTTAACCCCTTTTCCAACGGATTGACCATACCTTACAAAAAACTTTTCAACACTTGCATTCTTAGGAATTGTTATATCGTAGTTATTCTCTGTTTCTAATTCAGCATCTAAGTATATAGTCTTCTTTATTTTCCTTTGTTCTATCTCTTCAGTATTTACTCTCGGTAAGTAATAGTTAAATATACTCGGCAAGAAAAATATACATAACCCCAATATAATCAATATGCTCATGATAAAATCCCTTTTATTATCAAATTTCATCGCTATTTTATACCTCCAGTCATAATTCCCTCTTTTATATATTTTTCTCCTTTATAAAATATCATTAGTGTAGGAACCATATAAAGTACTGAGCCTGCATAAAAAACTTTTAAATCCCCATTGTATATTTTTTCTAAAAAAACTGAAAGTGGTTCTTTTACAGGGTCTTTTATAAAAACCAGTGATTGCTCTATCAAGTTCCAATTGTCTATAAAAACCAACACTACAAGTGATATTATAGCTGGCCTCAAAAGTGGCAATATTACCTTAAACAAGATCTGAATATTTGTAGCACCATCAATCTCTGCTGCTTCGAGATAAGCACTTGGAATATCTTGCATAAACTGTCTTAGTAAAAATATTCCTAGTGAAGAGAAAATCCCCGGCAATATCAATGCCATATGTGTATCAATGATTTCAAATTCAAACAATCTTTCTATTGTTTCAAAAACTATATAGTTTGGTATAAGAGTAACTTGAAATGGTAATAATAATGCAAAAACATATAAACTGAGTATTACATTTCCAAGTCTTTTAGGCATTTTATAAAGTCCATATGCACCAAATAAACTTATCAAAACCTGACCACTTATAACACCAATTGTTATTTTAGCTGAATTAAAAAAGTATCTAAAATAACTTGCTTTATCTGTAATTATCAAATAATATTGATGTAAATTAAATTGATTTGGAATAAATTGCAGCCCTTCATGATTTAATTGTACGCTGTCCATGAAAGAATTGAACAATGTATACATTATTGGAATAACAAAAAAAATTGATATTATTATTGTAAGATTATTCAGTAATTTTTTCATTTTAGCCTCCCTACTTTTCTCGCATAATTTCTATCAATTCTTAGAAATATGAACACTAAAATTAAAGTCATTAGAGTAAAAATATTTGCAGCTGTAGTTAGTTCTTCATATTTCAAAAAATTAAATTTGTTATTTAAAAAATGTTGCATCATATATATTGATGGATTAGGATATTCACCTTGAATAATAAATATATCTTTAAATATTTTAAAAGAATTGATAATGCTAAGTATTCCTACAAATGCTGTTCCAGGAGCTGTGAGCGGAATAAATATATGTTTTATCTTTCCCAAATATGAAATCCCATCAATTTCAGAAGCTTCTATTATTCCTCTATCAATTTTGCTAAAACTTGCTAAATAGATAATGAAATTGTATCCTGTATTTCTCCAAATATATAGAAATACGACGATTATCATCGCATACTTAGTCTCCAATATATTATTAGTTCCACTTCCAAAAGCTTCTTTAAAAAATCCTGCTATACTTCCAGATGGTATAACCATGGGCAATATAATAAATAGCGATACAAATTTAGGTGGTTTAGTTTCATAAACTGTTAATGCTAATAAAAAAGAAAGCACAATAATCAATGGAATAGCAATTATTACAAATTTTATCGTATTATTCATCGCTAAGCAAAATGATTTATTGTGCACTATATTTATGTAATTATCAAAGCCTACGAAGCTAGTATTGAAGCTACTCTTTTGAAATGAGTACTTCAATACTAAAAATAAAGGTATCAGATACAAAATTAGAAATCCCGTCAAACTTGGAATTATATATTTGACACCTCTATAATTTTTCAGTATTTTTCTCATAATATCACCGACCAATTTCAATATCAAAATAGTTAGTTTCTATTCTAGGGTAATTTTCTATTTCAAAATCTAAAAAAGAATCACTCCCATTAGTTTTTACTCTTAAATTAAGTATTGTTTGATTTGTATTTTCTATATAGCTTAAACTGCTCTTTGAAATAGTTGCTCTATTCGACCTAACCTCAATATCTGAATTCAAATCCCTCATATCAAAATTCCCAATTCTAATAGATATATCATATCCTACATCAGTCTTATTCATTTCTGCTATTTCAAATTCATCATGCCCCTTTATAATCCACTTTTTATTATTTAAATCGATACTATTTTCAATTTTATAATTTTCATCTAAATACTTTATATTAGCACCAACAAGTCTAAATGAATCACTTGGCTTATAATAACTACTGCTAAAATACAACTTCTGTCCTCTTTTATACATATAGTTATATCTTTCACCTTCTTCATCAACGATTGCCATAGAATCAAAATCTAACAATTTTACGTTATCTAATTCATTTATTTCGCATCTCACAACATTTCTCATAGGGTATTCTTCTAAAGTCTTAAACGTTATTTTCCCAGCATTTGTACTTACATTTTCATTTATTATATACTTTGATTTTTTTCCTTCGAACACTTTATTGTCTATTTCAAAAGGTAGTGTATATGATATTTTCTCTAGACTGCCATCACTATTTTTCACACTAAATTTAGCTACTAGATTCACTTTTGATTCAACTTCATTATTATCAAAATCAAATATCAATCTTGACTGGTACTTTGACAAATTACTTATATCTAATACACTATTTCGACCTTCAAAATATCCTTTAGCAACTTTAGCTGAATTCTCATCTTCTAATACCATTTCTTCTAATATAGCCTCTTTATAATCTCCTAAGTTTTCTATACTATAAAAAACCATCATTCCAGAATCATCCATTAATACATCTTGTATGCTCATTTTTAAATTTTTGCTACTTTCATTAACGCTAACGTCTTGCATAATACCATTTTCTATCGCCAACATCAATCCTGGTTCAAAATTAGATATCTTAGCTATCTGAGTCTCATCTAATTTATTTGTTACAAAAGAAGCTATTGGCTTCAATCCTATCGAAAATGTTATTGCAACACTTGCTGCTATCCCTATTAATTTTCTTCGTTTCATAATAGAATTTCTTTTTTTATTAGCTTCCATTAGGAGGCGTGACTTAAGTCTTGCTTCTAAGCCTATCAGCTCTTTAGGCAAATCTTTATTATTCATTCTATTCTTCCCCTTCTATGCATCTTTTCAAAATTTTTAGTCCATTAAATATTCTAGATTTAACAGTTCCAACAGGAACGTTTGTTTTCTCAGAAATAGTCTTATAATCTAAATCATGATAATACTTCAGCTCTAAAGCTTCTCTCTGCTTATGGCTTACTTGATCTAGATAATTTCCAATATCTAATTCAATCTCTTTTTTCAATATGACATCGTCTTCTCTCTCAAAAACTTCTAAATCATCAGTATAAACTATTTTTTTGTTACTTCTAATCATATTTAGACATACGTTCACAAGTATTTTTTTACTCCAACCATAAAAGGCCTCTGCTTTTCTTAATTTTTTTATGTCATAAAATATTTTTACGGTCATCTCTTCTATGGCATCAAGCGCATCTTCCGAATTCTTTAAATACGACATAGCAATCTTATAGTATACAAGCTTTTGAACTGAAATTAGTTCAACTATGCTGTCTAAATCACCATTTTGTGCCGCTTTAACTTTTTCTATTGTCTCCATTTACTGCGCTCCCTTCTACTCTATAGACAAAGTATCGTTACAAAAAGTTCATTTTTTTCTATATTCTTTACTTTTCTTTAATATTTTTATATTTTTATTTTTTCTATTTTTATGTTATCTCTTTTTCTGTGCTGGGTAAACACTAAAATATACTATTTTAGAAAAAAATAAGATTGGAGGTCTATTATGAACGAAATAATCATATACACTACACCAACTTGTCCTCATTGTAAACGTGCAAAAGATTACTTAAACGAAAATAATATTTCATATGCAGAAAAAGATATTTCTTCAGATTCTATCGCTGCTTCAGAACTAAGATCTCAAAAAATAATGAGCGTTCCTACTTTTAAAATTAATGGACACTACGTTGTTGGCTTTGATCTAAAAAAAATAAACGAATATCTAACCCCATTTATTGTTACTTGTCCCGAATGCAATAGCAGAATGCGTCTTCCAAGTCATATGGGAAAATTGAGAGCGACTTGTCCTCATTGTAAACACAAATTTGAAACAAAAACCTAAAAAAGCCACTCCCCACGGGAATGGCTTTTTTTATAACAAATATCCTATCTTACAATATCTGCCCACTTGTATTCATAAGTTATTCCCACTGGGAATTTCAAAACATTTTTCAAGTAATCTCTTTGAACAATGTTTGACGCTTTGTAGTAAATAGGCGCTACTGGCATTTCTTCCATAAGAATCTTTTCTGCATCAATCATAGCTTGCATTCTCTCATCACCAGTTGTATTTGTAGCTTTTTCTATAAGCAAATCATACTCTTC
>JAOAQY010000068.1 GCA_025210965.1 Tissierellales bacterium | reverse complement strand
ATATAGCTTTTTGATCTACCTTATCAAATGATTTAATTTTGAGTACCTCTTCATAATCAGCATCAACTTCATATAAATCATATGCTAAAAGCTTATCCCCACTATAGTATGCTAGCACATCCTCTGTTCTAGAAAATCCTTCTTTGTTTCTCATATCTCTATCATCAAACTCAAGCCTCATAGTTTTACCATCTACTTCTAGCTCTATTTTATTTTTGTGTCCATCGACCTTTACTAAATTTTGGAAATGCCCAAAAGCCCTATCTGCACCTATTTTATCAGAATGTGCATTCTCTATCATAAGTGCTAAAAGGTTTGATGTATCTCTGTGATCTAATACTAATTTGCAATCAAACGCCTTGTATATATCATAAGTATTTACAAACGCATCTAAAGTATGTGATATATACTCTTCACCATGCTTTATCAGCACATCTATATCCTCATCTAAATCAAAAGATCCCAATTCGCCGATATTTAGAACATATTTCTCCGCACCCTTTTCATCTTTTTTTAGCCTAAGTGAATTTTGAAAATTACTTATAGAATAAGTCATCAAATCATCTATCATCAAACCATCCTCTAGATTAAGTGCTGCATTGAGATCTGCCTTATCTACATCTACATAAATAACTTGACCTGGCTTTAAATCTACCTTTCTTTTTTTCATGTATTTAGCGCTATCTGCTATCATTTGAGTCTTTATATCATCGTAATTAATTGTATATATATTATTTATCAGCTTTACGTTTCCTATCCACTTGTCTCCATATCCATCATCTGTGATGACAACCTTTGCCAAGCCCGTCTCTTCGTCTATAGATTCCACAATCATACAATAATCAAAATAAGAAACATCTTTAATCGCCATTAAATCCTCGTGTGTCAAATTCTCCCTTTCAGAATACTCTCTAGCACCTAGTAAAAATAATTCATCGTCTTTCCTCATTAAATTTCCTACATATTCAGACCCTTTTTTAATTTCATCGTTAGAATTCCCTATATTTACTATCATCTCTTCACTAATTTTGTATTTTGTTTTTTGCTCATTAGAGTCAACCTCTTTTTTCTCGGCTAACCCTGTTTTTAATTCTTTTGTAGTAATACTGGCTGTTTTTCCATCTATGCTATTTACTACAAATCTCTCTTTTTCTACATCTAAAACTTTAGTATCTCCTAAAAACTCTGTTCCATTTAAAAAATATCTATTCTCTATAGAATAAATGCTTTCACGCTCTCCATCACTAGATAAATAGTTTATATCACCATTTTCATCCAATTGTAAGCTTACTGAACAATATCTCCAATTCTCAAATATTTTATTCAAATCTTGATCTTCCAATTGTTTTTTGCAGGCTTCATTCATTTTTAGCTCTATATATTTTATTTCAGCTCTATCATCATTCTTCCACTGTGCAAATATCCATGTATCACCCGTTTTGTGCATTAAAGAAGCCCTTATTTCATAATCTCTTTTTCCAGATAAAATCTCATCTAATGCTTCCATTCCAACTAATTCGTTCAATCTTTCATTTTCTTGCATATCATTTAGATTTTTTATCTCATTTTCTAGATGGAATTTGTAAAGATAGTTCTCTAGAATATCTTTATCTTTCATAGTCTTCAAATACTCTATGATTTCCTTATCCTGTACAGCAAACCTATATCCATACTCATCTAATCCACTTTTAACTTCTACCTCTGCAACCATTTTCCCATCTTTATCTACTTCTATTCCCTCTATTTCGCCAAAATACTCATAGCCATCTTCACTTTGTATCCCTACTTCACTAGCGATACCTATACTTTTATCACTATCAAAGCCAGTAGCACCTACTAGATTAATAGATCCTGAAAAAACCATACCCGCAACAGCTAGTGAACAAAACGCTCTACTCATCCATTTAGATTTATTCATTTATAAAATCCTCCCTATGTCCATTCCTCTACGTTTCTTTGTTTACAGTTTAATTATACACCTACATCCATTTTTGTCTTAAATACTAATTCTTAAATGCTAATTCTTAAATGCTAATTTAAAATTTTGATATCATTTTCTATCTTCGCTTATTTTACGCCTTCTGCCCAGCAAATATTTACAGGCTCTCCATCTTTTAATTCAAATCTCACTTTGATATTTTGACCCTTTTGATAATCTTTCCAATTGTCTGATTTAGACCCTACCTCGTATTCCTTGCCATCTTTTGTTTTTAGTCTCAATTTGACATTCCCAAATTCATCCGATGACTCTGGATTCTTCACTGCTAATACTTCCACCTCAGCGTCTCTATAATTACCCTCTAATGTCTCATTGACAAGCGGTTTTGTCGCCATAGAAGCATTTTCTAGCTCTTCTACAAAATATGGCTTAATAATATATTCTATGCCACCGCTTTCATTTTTATGTGAAGCGATATATAATTCTTCTATTGAGCGTTCATTTTTACCTAATTTCATAAGATTCTCAAAAAGATATGGATCTTTTATCTCTGCTGACTCTAATACAAAACTGTGATCTATATCGAAATCAGAATCTCCTATTTCGCCGCCAAATCCAAACACTGCCTTACCATTTAATCTTCCTAAATACCTATATATCACATCCGAGTCTAGTGACTTAATAGGCATAGCCGATTTTAGATAATTCTTTTCGTCATTTTTT
>JAOAQY010000067.1 GCA_025210965.1 Tissierellales bacterium | reverse complement strand
TCAGATTTACTAGGTGAGAATTATATAGATATCGTAAATAAAAGTGTAAAAGAGCAAATAGCATCTCAAACTAGCGCTAGTGCAGATCCTATATATTTTGAGAAAGGAAAAGGTGGATTTGAGACTATAAATGAGGATACAGACTTCTATATAAATGAAGCAGGAAATCCTGTCATAGTGTTTGCAAAATACGAAATTGCAGCGGGAGCATATGGAAGACCTGAATTTGAAATTGTAGTTAAGTAGCTAGAAATTAGCAATGGAATATAAAATGCGGAAAAGATGCTTATGCATCTTTTTTTGTTTATGTTCAAACAGAAATAGAAATTGATAATCATTATCCTTGGTGATATAATTAGTTATGGAATATATCATATAAGTGATTTCAAAAAGGTAGTTTTAGGTAGTGGGAGGGTCGTATGCGAATAAAGATAGAATCTAGAAAAGAGTATATTGATTTTTATAAAAGTATTTCTAAAATTAATAGTAGTAATAGCTGTGAAATAGAAATGAAAATACTACCTAAATATGGAAAAGGGTACATAAGATTAATAAGTATATCTGACTATATTAGTATTATGAAGATAGATGTAATTATGAATGAAACGCTAGAAATTGAGTATAGATTGCCGAATAAACATTTTGAGGTGTCTTGTTGTCTAGATGGCACTGCTGAAATTATGGGCGATGAGGATAACAAAATATTTATAAAAAAGGATAGTGTAGTGCTTTTGAGTCCGAAAGATGGAAAAGAGTATACTCAGGGAGTAATGAAATTTAAATCAAGTGAAAAATTTACTAATATAGCTTTTTCATTTGATAAAGATGTATATAGTGAATATTATAAGGGAATTGGCGATAATTTGTGGGGTAAAGTGATTTCCGAAAAACTAGATAGGTATAAAGCAAATATTTTTGCGAAAAAT
Organism: Tissierellales bacterium; assembly: GCA_025210965.1. Lineage (NCBI taxonomy): Bacteria > Bacillati > Bacillota > Tissierellia > Tissierellales > Tissierellales bacterium. Next base: position 21,984 of record JAOAQY010000067.1, on the reverse strand, counting down.
ATACCTCATATAAAGTCTCTTTTTTTGAAAATATATGACAATAATTTAGAGGAAGAAGCCATAAGACAGTTGTTTATAGAGGGGAAAATAATAGAAATAATTACTCAGGTTGCATACATTAATTTTTATGCAAAAAATGATATGAAACTCAATGATTTTGAAGCCAATCAAATTCAAAAAATACCAGAAATGATGATGAAAAATCCTATGAATCCGCCGACTATAAGGGGGATAGCTATGGCGATTAATATTAGTGAAACTAAGCTGAAAAAAGGATTTAAAACTATCTATGGTGATACTATTTATAGCTATTTTAAAAAAATGAAACTGCAAAGAGCAGCTCATTTATTAGAAACAACAGATCAAAGTATTTTGAAAATTGCTGAAACAGTTGGATATAGTAGTCAGAGTCAGTTTGGAGTAGCATTTAAAAAATATTATGGAGTAAGCCCATTTGAGTATTCGACCCAAAAGTATATAGTGTGATTTTTTGAGATAAAATTAGGTCGGATTCAAAGAGACCATATAAAAACTTTTTTAGTATAATTTTTTCGAGATGAAAAAATAAATATTGAAGGAGTTTTTTTATGTTTAAAAATATAATTAATGGATCGAAAATTTTGATGAACTTTCTCGAGTACGATAGTCGAAAAACGATATTTGAAGCAATAATGGCAGAATTTTTTTCAGTATTATGCAGCATGATACCAATGTTTGGATTATATAATATTATTGAGAATATAGTGTATAAAGATAATATGCAAAATAGTTTTGCTTGGGCGTGGATTATATTGCTGTCGATAGTAATAAAGATTATTTTTCATGGATTTGCATTGAAACTTTCCCACAAAGTAGCATATAATGCTGTTTTTGAAATAAGAAATAGATTGATTTTAAAATTTTCAAAACTAAATCAAGGATACATGGAGGAAAATTCTTCTGGAAAGCTAAAAAATATAGTATTTGACGATATTGAGTCAATAGAACAATTTTATGGACATCAAGTTCCAGAAATATTGTCTAGTTTAGGAATTCCATTGTTTTTAGGGATATTTGTGTTTATAACTGACTTTAGGATAGGATTGGTAATGATAATACCTATATTGATATTTTTAATTTGCTTACGCAAAACAAATTTGTTGCAAAACAAAAATTTTCAAAAAATGTTTTTTATACAACAAAATTTAAACAACGCAATGGTGGAATATATTAATGCTATGAAAGAGATCAAAATATTTGGTGGCAATGAAAAGGTATTTTCTAGATTTGAGAGTGCGTCAGAAAATTACAAAGAATTTATGGTTGGTTGGTTTAAGGACAGTAGACATTTAATGACGACAAGCGATATTGTGTTAGCATCAGGGGTAGTATTTGTATTTCCAGTGGCTGGATACTTATATATTTTGCAAGAGATTAGTATGGTGAAATTTTTGCTATATATTTTTATTTCGCTGTGTTTTTATTCTCCGCTTGCCAAAATACCACAATTTACAGATATTTTAAATATAAATGTTCATATTGCGCAAAGAGTAGATTTTATATTGAAATTAGATGAGTTGAGCGTTTGTGATAATAGCAGAAAGATATGTGATATAAGTAATAACATATCTTTTGAAAGCGTTTATTTTGGATATGGTGGGGAAAGTGTTTTGAAAAATTTATCATTTAGAGTAAATAAAAATGAAATAGTTGGTTTAGTGGGTCCTTCTGGTGGAGGAAAAAGTACAATAGTAAAATTGATTTCAAGATTCTGGGATGTCGCCGAAGGCAATATATTTATAGACGGAGTAGATATAAGAAATATACGCCAGGAGACATTATCAAAATTGATAGCATATGTTACTCAAAATGTAAGTGTATTTGAGATGTCTGTTAGAGATAATATCAAAATTGGAAATGAAAATGCTACAGATGAAGAAATAGTTCAAGCAGCGAAAGATGCAACATGTCATGAATTTATAAAAAAACTTCCAAATGGATATGAAACTATATTGGGAAAAGAGGGAGTTGGTTTATCTGGTGGAGAGAAACAGCGAATAGCTATAGCTAGAGCACTTTTAAAGAAGTCTCCAATATTGTTGCTAGATGAAGCAACCGCGTATATAGATCCAGATAATGAAAGTAAATTACAAGAAGCATTATCACGATTGATGAAGGATAAGACGGTTATAGTCATAGCACATAGATTATCTACAATTATGAATGCTGACCATATATTAGTCATAGAAAATGGAGAAATAAAGGAAAACGGAAGACATGAAGAGCTTATAAATATGAAAGGAAGATATAGCGAAATGTGGGATGCGTACAACAGAGGAAATGATTGGGTACTTGGAAGGGGCGTGAAATAATATGTTTAGACTTATAAAGAGAATATTTGATATAAGTGGCGAAAAGAAGAAAGATTTGTGCATTGCCAATGGATTTCAACTATTACAAGCTATATTTGAAGGTTTACTTTATTTGGTGATTTATTTTTCGATAACCCAAATTGTGTCTAATGAGTTTAGCAAAGAAACACTAACAAAATGTACTGGTTATCTAATTTTGGTGGTGTTTCTAAGATATATTTCTTATTATCAAGTTAATAAATATCAATCTTCTGCAGGTTATGAAATAATGAAGGCGGTGAGAATGAAAGAGAGTGAAAAACTTAAAAAATTGCCACTTGGAGTATTTCAAAATCAAGGTATGGGTGATTTGACATCGATATTTACTACAGATATTACGTTTATAGAGATGCATTGTATGTATGCTATAGCTAGATATGTAGCTGGCATGAGCATCGTAGCAATGACTAGTATTGTTATGTTTATGATAGACTGGAGATTGACTTGTTTAGCAATTATTGGTTTTTTACCCGGTTTTTTTGTATATGCTAAGTCTAAAGAACGATTGATTTTTAACGGAAAAAAGCGTCATGAAGCGCAACAAGATTGTATATCAGCAATAATTGAGTATCTAAATGGAATGGAAACAATAAGATCTTATAGTATGACGGAAAAAATACATGAAAATATCCTACAGAAAATGAGAAGATACAAAGAGCAATCAGAATCATATGAGGTAAATGCAATAATTCCAATGACAATTTATCAAATTATAATACGAAGTGGTATGGGTTTGCTATTTGTGGGTGGATTGCTGATGTATGCTAATAGAAGTATTGATTTAAACGTATTTATATTTTTTACAGTAATAAGTACATTATATTATACACCCATAGAGTCAATATTTCATGATTTCGGAACACTTAATATAATGGGAGTGGCGTTAGATCGGTTGGAAAAATTGAAAAGTGAAAAAGAATTAATTGACAATGGAGTGAAATGTATAAATGACACTAGTATAGTGGGAAAAAGTATATCATACTCGTATGCGAATTCTAAAGGATATGCTGTTAGGAATATTGATTTTGAGATTAAAGCTAACACATTAAATGCTATCGTTGGATACTCGGGAAGTGGAAAAACTACATTATTAAATCTTATAGCTAGATTTTTTGATTCAGATGAAGGCGAAATATTAATAGGTGGAAATTTGATTACGGATATAAAGTATGATAATTTAGTAGAAAATATTAGTATTGTATTTCAAGATTCATATTTATTAGAAGACACTATATTTAATAATATAAAAATGGGAAACGAAAACGCTTCAAGGGAAGATGTAATAGCGGCAGCTAAAGCAGCTAGATGCCATGATTTTATAAGTAAGTATGAAGAGGGATATGATACATTAATCAGAGAAGGGGGGAGGACTCTCTCTGGTGGAGAAAGGCAAAGAGTAGCAATAGCTAGAGCAATATTGAAAGATGTTCCAATAGTATTATTAGATGAAGCTATGTCAAATATTGATGCAGAAAAATCTTGGGAAATAAAGAGGGCTATAGATGTGCTAACCAAAGATAAAACAGTTATAATGATAGCACATACTCTAGAGTATATAAAAGGTGCAGATCAAATTATTATGATGAAAAATGGAGAAATCATTGAAAAAGGAACTCATGATAATTTATTGATGCTTGAAGGAGAGTACAAAAAAATGTGGAAATTGCAGCAAAGTTCAAAACTGTGGAAATTAGAGAATTAAACAAAACATAAAATAAGAGAATGAATTATGAAAGTAGTATTCATAATTCATTCTCTTCAAACATAACATTACTTTAACCAATAGGAATAAATATATCCATGACAGTAATTCCATCTATTTCGAGAACTTCTTCTAAACAATTAGCATTAGAACATTTTTTGAAATCGGCTTCCTTAAAGTCATGATCTTCTAGCCATGTGATTAGAGCCTTCCAGCCACCTGGAATTCTTTCGAAAGGATTGCTAAAAGGATCTTGAATACGAATTGTAGCATATCGATATTTAGGAATTTGTTTTAAAAGTACTTTGTGATTTTCAAATTTAAATTCATTAGAAGAAGGAAGTTTTTCTATGTCTTCATTGTTTATTGCTAACCAATATTCATATCCTCTATAATTTATGGCATCTTCAGTGCTGTTTACTGGAGAATCAAATCCAAATTCTCGGTATGGTTGCAAATCAAATTTAGATGATAACTTCTTCATTAAAGCTATGACTTCATCTTCAGGATTTTGACCTTCAATTGTACAGCTAATGACAGTCATTTTGTCTATAGTTACGTATTTTACATTACTTAGGTATTCCATCAAGTTATACACTCCTTTATTAGAAATTCTATTAGAAAAACTTTTTTGATTATCTGGAAAATTTTTATAAAATCTATATTCATCTATACTTAGATTCAAATCGTAAATAACAATTTTTCGTGTTTTTGATACCTTATTATGACGGAAATAACTTGGAGAGTGTCCGAATTCTCTCAATATAGCTCGAGAAAAAGATCTTTCAGAACTATATCCAAGGTTTAGAGCTATATCTATTATTCTTTTTTTAGTTTTTAAATCATCAATTGCAGATTCTAATTTTCTTCTTCTAGAGTATTCGATGATAGACATTCCTGTATATATGCTAAAAACTTGGTTTAGATAGTATTTGGAAAATCCAATATAATTTGCTATTTCATTTAAATTCAAAGGTTCATATAGGTGATTGTCTATATAATCTATAATTAATTGTATATATTCTTTCATGATGAGAGCTCCTTTCTTCGAACTAGTTAATTTCATTATATATGAATTCCGAAACAATACAGGACATTTTGAGCGAAAAAGGGTATGAACAATTGATTTTTGAAAAGTCAATTACTCATACCCTAAAATTATTGATATCTACATTTTTGCTAACAGTAAACTAAATTACTAATAATTATTGTGATTAATCACTATTGTTACTAATAATCTCTGTTACTAATAATTTTTGTTACTAATCACAGCTGTTACTAGTAAATTAAGTTACTAATAAACTAAATTACTAAAAACAAACTCTAGATTTTCAAGCAAGAAATCAACATCGGATTCTTCAATTACAAGTGGAGGCTGAAATGCAAGTACATTTCGGTTTAGACCATTTTTGCCAAGTATTATACCGCGCTCTAGGAGCATCTCCAAAATATCATCTGTTTTGTCATTGTTCAGTTCCATTCCGAGCATCAAACCATATCCGCGAACATCTTTTATAAAATCGTATTTGTTCTTTAACTTTAAAAGACCGTCCAATAGTTTATTACCTAATGTTTTAGCTTTAGAACATAAATTGTTTTCTTTCATGTAATCTAAAACTGCAATAGCTGTAGCAGAAGAAACTAGATTGCCTCCAAGAGTAGAGGCAGATGGTTTATTGAAGGCATTTGCTATACTATCATTTGAGCTAAATGTAGAAATTGGAAGTCCATTTCCAAGAGCTTTTGCAGATGTTAGAATATCTGGAACTATATCAAAATTTTCTATAGCAAACATTTTGCCGGTTCTAGCATATCCAGTTTGCACTTCATCAGCTATAAATAGCACTCCGTATTTTTCTAAAAGTGACTTCATTTCTTGGAAATACCATTTTGGTGGAGTCAGTATACCACCATTTCCCTGTATAGGCTCAGCTATAAGCGCTGCAAAATCTTCAGGGTTGTTTTCTAAAATTGTTTCAAGTGCATCTAAAGATTCTCTAGCACTTTGATCTAACTCTTTATTTGAATCATAGAAACTAGGAATGCATACACAATCATCCGACATAAAGGGATCTATTCTCCACATTGGTATGTTTGTAGCGCTCATTGTCAGATGAGTTCTTCCGTGAAGGCTGTGCTCTAGTGTCAAAAATTTTTTTCTATTGGTATGCAGCCTTGCAAGCAATAGAGCTCCTTCATTTGCTTCAGAACCACTTGTACAGAAAAAAGTACGCTTCAAATCCCCTGGAAGAACATCTGCCATTTTTTCTGCAAGTCTAAGCATTGGTTCCGTTAGATATATTATAGTAGTGTGCTGAAGTGTTTTTAATTGATTTATAGTTGCATCTACTATAACTGGGTTGCAATGTCCGCAATTCATAACAGATACTCCAGCAAAAAAGTCTAAGTATTTCTTTCCATTTGAATCGTATAAATACTGCATTTCGCCTCGAACTAATTGGGGCGGATTTTTATAAAAATGCATAGCATTTGGAAATAAATACTGTTTTTTTAGTTCTATAAGTTTTTCAGGTCCTGCATAATTTTTCATGTTAAATCCTCCTAGTCGTAGTTTAGAGCGCCGAGTGTAAATCCCATAGAATTCAGAGGACAATTTGCATCGGTTTCGTTGTTTTCTAAAGCATATCTGTATATATTTATTATGTTTTCAAGCGTTTCATCAGAGTATAAAGCGCCCTCTATTCTAAATCTATTTATGCCTGATTTCTTTAGAGATGGTATTAGCTTTAATAGATTGATTTCTTTTGAGGGTAATATGTGATTTTTACCCCTATAATCCCTCATAACAGGGTGTTCTTGTTCTAAACTATCAATTAATACCATAGTATTTTCTGGGAAATACTTATTATGACCTTCTTTTGTTTCAAAATTAGCATTTAAATTTTCATATAAATCGTGGTCTAGATACATTACACTTGGTAGACCGTGAACTAATATTTCTAGAGGAATTTTTGAATCAGATACTATATTTACTAGATTATCTAATTTTGTCTCTAGTGAAAGAGCAGCTAGAGATATTCCTTCTGATTTATAAAAATCTATTGCATTATTATTGTAGAAATTAAGAGAAGTATCTCCTATGAGTTCTAATTCTCTATTTCTAAAGTATGATATAGCTCCTAGATTTGAAACAACTAGTCCATCTAAACCATTAATTGAATCCAATACATTGTCTAATTCTCTAAAATCAGTATCATCCATCATTTTTGGTGTACATAGATATATTTTGCTATTTGATTTTTTATTTATTATTTCTTGAATATCGTCTGTGCTAAATTTAGAGAATGGTTCGAAAACATCACCTGACAAGTAGATGTATTTTATACCATTGTTTAAAGCTACTAGAGCTTGTGATTTCGAAACAACATGTACTGAAAGTTCAGCTAGAGAATTCTCATGTTGAGGCAAACTAGATTTGATTTTTTCTATTCTTTCATCATTCGATTCAGGAACGAATCTAGGTTTACTGAAAACTTTTCCTGTAGAGTAAAATTTACCAGTACCTTCATAGCGAGAGTTTATATTTTCAAGTCCTTGATTACCAAAAGCAAAAGCTGTTGAAAGGTCGCGCAAACGTCTGTCTTGAAGTTTTCGGCTGTCTTTTTGTCTATCGAAGTGTTCAGGGTCTTCAATATATCTATCAAGTGCATTCCCATAGTTTTCTATGAGATGTGATACATATTCAGCAGCTCTCATTCGTCCTTCTATTTTAAAAGATGTGACATTGGAATCTATCATTTCTGGTAAATGCTCGTATAGTGACAAATCTTTGACGGCTAAAGGAAATTTTGTATTGTATCTGATTCCATCTTTTTGTATATCGAAAGACCATCTACACGGTTTCATACACCTGCCTCTATTGCTACTTTGACCGAATAGTAGAGTAGAGTAAAGACATTGTGAACCATGGGCTATACACATATCTCCGTGAGTGAAGTATTCGAATTCCATATCAGTTTTAGATGAGAATTCTTTTATAGTTTTTAAGCTCATTTCTCTAGATGTAACGACTCTAGTTATGCCGAGAGCTCTAAGTCTTTTTATAGTTTCTAAATTGTGGACATTCATCATCACAGATGAATGCAGTTCAAGGTCAACACCAAGTTCTTTGATGAGCGGTATTAAGCTAAGGTCTTGTACTATAAGGGCATCGGGTTTTATAGTATTTAAGTAAATTAAAAAACTTTTTGCTGTTTCGATTTCATCACAGGTAAGTAGGTTGTTTAATGTGATGTATACTTTTTTGCCAAATTTATGTGCAAGTGATATTGCTTCTTCTAATTCTTCATCTGTAAAGTTGAAATTTTTTCTGTGCATTCTCATATTTAGGGATTTACCGCCTAAATAAAAGGCATCAGCAGGACTGTGTAATAGTTCTTTAAATATCTCGAAATTGCCTGCAGGTGCTAGAAGTTCAACCTCTTTGTTATTAAAATATCGACTCATGTTTCATCGCTCCAATTTTTTTGAAATTATTTTATATTCCTTTATTATATACCATAGAATTGTGGTAAAAATAAAGTAAGAGAGAATAAATAATAAAATTTTGCAATAGGGCTTGACTTCTGTGAACAATATGAACAAAATAAAAGTAAGGCCGCATCTAATGACCAAATTATGTTGATATGTTTTTGACGAACTTTTCTATGATATGATACCTGTATTATGATAAGAATATCACAAGCAAAAGGGTCATTTTTAAAAGGAGGAGAAAGTATGAGTATATCCAATGATAAATCTAAGCATATTGTTGTGCTTGGTGGAGGATACGGCGGGGTTTTAACAGCAAAAAAGCTTGCTAAGAAGTTCAAAAAAGATGAATCTGTAAAGATTACATTGATAGACAAAAAACCTTATCACACGTTACTTACAGAGCTTCACGAGGTGGCTGCAAATAGAGCGCCAGAAGATTCTATCAGAATCGACTTGAAGAAGATTTTTGCAAAGCGTAAGGTTGATGTGGTTTTAGATGAAATCAAAGATATTGACTTTAAAAACAAGCAATTAGTTTCAGAAAAAGAAAAATACAATTATGATGTGTTGGTTGTAGGTTCAGGTTCAAAACCAACATTTTTCGGAACAAAGGGTGCAAAGGAGTATGCTAAGACTCTTTGGTCATTTGAAGATGCAGTTAATTTGAAACACCACATATTAAGTATGTTTAGATTGGCAGCGAAGACACCAAATGCGGAAGAGAGAAAAAAGCTTCTTAGTTTCGTAGTTGTTGGTGGTGGATTTACTGGAGTAGAGATGATTGGTGAATTAGGCGAGTGGAAAGATCAGCTTTGCAAAGAGTTTTATATTCCAAAAGAGGAAGTTTCACTTAAAGTAGTTGATGTGCTTCCTACAATTTTACCTATATTCCCTATAAAGCTTATTAAGAAATCAGAGAAACGTTTAGAAAAGTTAGGCGTAGAGCTTATGACTGGTACAGGCGTTGTAGAAGTTGGAGAAGATTTTGTAATATTAAAGGATGGAACAAAGATAGCATCGAATACTGTAATTTGGGCAGCAGGTGTTGAAGGTTCTGAAATTATGGAAAATGTTGAAACTGAAAAGAATGGTAGAAATAGATTAGTTGCTAATTCACATCTACAATCAGTAGAGCATGAAGATGTATTCGTAGTTGGAGACAACGTGTTTTATATTCCAAAGGGAGCCGAAAGACCAGTTCCGCAGATGGTTGAAAATGCAGAGCATTCAGCTAAATTAGTGGCAAATAATGTAACAGCTAAGATAAAGGGCGAGGAGCTTTCAGATTACGAGCCAGAGTTCCATGGAGCGATGGTCTGTATTGGCGGACGTTATGGAGTAGCTCATTTAGGAAAGCCAGATAAATTCTTCGGTTTATCAGGATTCCTAGCTATGTTTGTAAAGCATTTTATAAATGTGGTTTATTTCTTCCAAGTAGCAGGATTTAACAAATGCTGGACTTATTTAATGCATGAATTTTTCCATGTTAAGAACAATAGATCGATGTTTGGTGGACACTTTGCAAAATCATCACCTAATTTCTGGTTAGTGCCACTTAGATTGTTTGTAGGATTTAAATGGCTTACAGAAGGACTTGCAAAAGTTCCATCTATATTAAATGATCCTAGCAATATTTTCTTATTGCCAAGCAAGATGGATGCAGTTGCAGGAGCTAGTCAGGCAGCAGAATCTGCAGAGCATGCAGTAGAGGCTGTTCAAGCGTTACCAGTTCCAGAATTTATTCAAAATATAGTTGACTGGTCTATGAACTTGATGTTCTACAATGTAGACGGTAGTTTTACACCGATGGCATCTATATTCCAAGCTATGATAGTGCTTTGTGAGCTTACATTTGGTATACTACTTATAGTTGGTTTATTTACAGCATTGTCGTCTATAGGAACTGTTTTACTTGGTATGGCTATTTGGTCATCAGGTATGGCACCAACTGAGATGCTTTGGTATCTTGCAGGTGGAGTAGCATTAATAGGCGGTTCAGGATCAACATTTGGTATGGATTATTATGTATTACCATTCTTGAAACGTCACTGGAAGAAGGTTGGCTTTGCCAAGAAGTGGTATTTGTATACGGATTAAAGTAAAATCAATTAAATATGGAAACGCCTGCTTTAAAGCAGGCGTTTTGAAATACTTAGAGATTGATTAGGGGCAATGTTTTTAAAGAGGAATTTTAAAGGTGGGGAAGGTTATATGCATAGTTTTTGGAGCGATTACCCAGAAATAGAAAGACAATTAAATGAGATCAATAATGAGATAGAGAGAGCAGTCCAGACACCAAATGCTTCTTTTAGAGAAGTGTTGACTCCTGTGGTTCAAAATCAGGGGAAGATGTTGAGGGCCGCTTTTGTGTTAATTGGATCAAATTTTGGAGAGATAGATGAAAAAAAAGCAAAGGCGCTAGCTGCCAGCATTGAAATGTTTCATTTAGCTACTTTAGTTCACGATGATATAGTTGATGAGGCAAAACTTAGAAGAGGAGCTCAAACACTTCAGTCTAAACTTGGAAAAGATTATGCTGTGTATACTGGAGATTTTCTTTTGATGAGGGCTATGATGTTGTTAGCTGAGTATGACTTAAATAAGAATCATATAAAGCGATTTTTAAAATCTGTAGACAATATTTGTCAAGGAGAGATACTTCAATATACTATAAGGTATTCTAAATCAGTATCTATGCTAGATTATATAAGAGTGATTAGTGGAAAAACAGCAGCATTATTCGCACTTAGTCTCTATATAGGAGCATCAGAATCAGGTTGTGATGACAAGACATGTAATTTGCTTGAAAAGATAGGTTACAATATTGGAGTTGCATTTCAAATAAAGGACGATCTACTTGATTTTACAGGAGATGTTGAAACGGTAGGCAAGAATACTCAAGCTGACTTATTGAAGGGGTATTATACGCTACCAATTATACTTGGGCTTAAAAAAGATAAAACAGGTATGATGTACAAAAAATTAGAAGCACTTGCAGATGGTGAGATTGATAAATTTGATGGGAATATTTGCGATGAAGAGACTTTGAAAGAGGCAGAAGCTATTTTTGATAGATATGTTAAAAAGGCTGTAAAACTTATCAAAAAACTTCCAAAGTCAAATGATGGTGAAAGAAAATTGTTACTTGAAATTGTTGAGCGCTTAGTTGATAGAACATACTAGAGGTGAAAAAATGGCTTATAAAGATTTGAGAGCTTTCGTAGACAAGCTCAGAGAAGAAAATGAATTAGCAGAAATAAATGTAGAAGTTGATGCTGATTTAGAAATCACAGAGATTGCAGATAGAGTTTCGAAAGAGTATGGAAAGGGACTTTTATTCAATAAGGTAAAAGGATCAGAATTTCCGCTTTTGATAAATGCACTAGGAACATATGAAAGACTGAATATGGGACTAGAGGTAGAAAATTTAGATGATATAGCAGATACTATATTGGATTTTATGGATATGAGCAATTATATAACTCTTATGGATAAGGTAAAATCAGTGCCAAAACTTACTAGACTTGCGAAAGTTTTTCCTAGAAAAGTTAAGAGAGGAGTTTGTCAAGAAGTAGTTGAAGAGCCCAATTTAGATAAACTTCCAATACTAAAATGTTGGCCACAAGATGGAGGCAAATATATAACGCTTCCACTTGTCATAACTAAAGATCCTGAGACGGGACAGCAAAATATGGGAATGTACAGAATGCAGGTTTACGATAAGAAGACTACAGGTATGCACTGGCATTTGCATAAGGATGGTCGTGAAATTTATAACAAATATAGAGCTCTTGGTTATAAGAAAATGCCTGTATCGGTAGCGATTGGGTGCGATCCAGCTATAATTTATTCGGCAACAGCTCCTCTTCCAAAGATGATAGATGAATTAATATTTGCAGGTTTCCTTAGAAATGCTTCTGTTGAAACTGTAAAATGTGTCACAAATGATTTGCAAGTACCTGCAAACGCAGAGTTTATACTAGAGGGTTATGTAGATTTAGATGAAATCAGAAGAGAAGGACCATTTGGAGATCATACAGGTTACTATTCTTTAGCTGACGATTATCCTGTATTTCATTTAGAGAAAATCACTAGAAAGAAAAATCCTATATATCCTACAACTATTGTTGGAAAGCCACCTATGGAAGATTGTTATCTTGGAAAAGCTACAGAGAGGATTTTCCTTCCTCTTATAAAGGTTCAGATGCCAGAGATTGTTGAAATGAATTTTCCTCTAGAGGGAGTATTCCACAACTGCGTTATAGTATCTATTAAAAAGAGTTTTCCAAAGCATGCTTTTAAAGTCATGCAAGGACTTTGGGGAATGGGGCAGATGATGTATACAAAGATGATAATAATAGTTGATGAAAACGTCGATCCTCACGATGTGTCTACTGTAGCATGGAAGGTGTTTAACAATATAGATGCAAAGAGAGATTTGATTGTATCAGAAGGACCATTAGATGCGTTAGATCACGCTTCGGATACAGCTTTTTATGGTCATAGACTGGGAATAGATGCTACTAAGAAATGGCCATCAGAAGGGCATAAAAGAGAATGGCCAGATGATATAGAAATGAGCGAAGAAATAAAAGACATGGTAGACAAGAGGTGGAACGAATATGGTATTAAATAAGCTAAAAGCTTATGGCGAACTTGTGATGTTTTCTCATACACTATTTTCACTTCCGTTTGCTATGATATCTATGATTTGGGCAGCAGAGGGATTACCAGGTATGAAACTATTTATTTTAATATTAGTGGCACTCATAAGTGGTAGAACAGGAGCAAATGCTCTTAATCGCTGGGTGGATAAAGATATAGATAAGAAAAACCCTAGAACGAGCGATAGACAATTGCCTCAAGGTAGAATGAAAGGCAAAGAGGTGCTAGGACTCACAGCTATTTGTTTTATTATATTTGAAGTAGCTGCATTCTTGATAAATCCTCTATGCTTCTACTTATCGCCACTTGCATTATTTTTGTTTTGTATTTATTCATATACAAAAAGATTTACATGGGCTAGTCACATAGTACTTGGTATTGCTATAGCTGGAGCTCCGGTCGGGGCATGGCTTGCTGTTCGTGGTGAGTTTGATTTTATTCCTATAATACTTGGAGCGATAGTTGCACTTTGGGTTGCTGGATTTGATATGCTCTATGCAACTCAAGATATTGAATTTGATAGAAGCAATAAGCTTTATTCAATTCCTGCATACTTTGGTTTGAAGAATGGATTGCTTATAGCAAAGTGTTTTCACGTAATGATGATAATTTTGCTTTATGGTTTAGCGATATTTAGAACATTAGGAATAGCGTATTTTATAGGGGTTACAATAGCGGCAGGGCTGTTGATTATGGAACATTTTATTGTAAAACCAGAAAATCGAGGAACTATGAAAATCGCATCTTACGGATTGAATCAGGTACTCTCGGTGGTAGTGTTTACGTTTACTATAGTAGATTTTTTGATAGTGGGGTGATTTTTTGAGTAGATTTATAGTGGGGATTACAGGAGCTAGCGGTAGTGTATATGCGAAAAAACTTATAGAAACATTAGCTAAAGACCATATGTTACATCTTGTGATAACTAAAAATGGTGAAGAAGTATTTGAATATGAAATAGGAAAGAGCTTTAGACGATTTGTAGCAGAATTGCCTTATGGGCATTGTCATATAGAAGAAATTGACAATATGTTTTCAATATTAGCGAGTGGTTCATCGGATTTAGATGGAATGTTAATAGTTCCGTGTACTATGGGAACTATAGGTAAAATAAATGCTGGTACATCTGATAATTTACTTATCAGAGCGGCAGATGTAATGATGAAAGAAGGAAAACCTCTTGTTATAGTGCCGAGAGAAACACCATTTTCTACACTTCATCTTAGAAATCTTCACAGTTTAAGTTCTCTAGGAGTCAAAATTGTACCTCCTATTCCTTCGTTTTACGACAAGCCTAATACTATTGATGATTTGGTTGGGCAAAGTGTTGGACGAATTATAAAAGCGATGGGTGTAAGTAATGAGCTTTATAATCGCTGGAGCGGTGGAAATGATTAGATTTGAAAATGTGTCATTCTCCTATGAGGATAGTCAAAATTTGATATTTGATAAAATGTGTGTTGATTTTTCGGTGGGAGAGCTATTTGCACTTTTAGGGCCTTCAGGAATAGGAAAATCAACATTTATAAGATTATTATCTGGAATAGAGATGCCTAATAGTGGGCATATATATATTGAAGGAGATAAGATAAATTCAAAGAGACATAGATTGGGATTAGTTCCACAGGACAATGGATTAGTTGAGTGGCTTGATGTTAAAAGTAATATTTGTATAGGTACTGAAATTAAGCAGAATTTCGATAGAGAATTCTTCAATACTTTAGTTGAAATTATGGGAATATCTGAATGCTTGGATTCTTATCCATCAAGGTTAAGTGGTGGGCAGCAAAAGAGAGTTGCGATTGCACGAGCACTTTTAGTTAAGCCACATGTATTGCTATTGGATGAACCATTTGTATCATTGGATGAACAAACGTCTGGGAAAATTCAAGATTTGATATTGAAATTACATGATAAATACAAAGTTACTATGATTTTAGTTACTCATAGATATAAAGAAGCGCTATATTTAGGGGAGCGAATTGGAGTTCTTGGAGGGAAGCCTGCTAAATTTGTTGATATTGTGGAAAATGATATTCAAGGAAATAGAAGTGATATCGAAAGAGATGAGTATTTGAAAAGATTGAATTCGCTTGAGACTATAATGAAGGAGAGTCACAGCGTATGAAAAAGTTGATTAATATAGTGATTGTATTTTTAGCATGGGAATTGGTAGCATTTGTTATTCACAGAGCAATAGTACCTTATCCACATGATATTTTTGTATATATGTTTTCAAAGGGATTTTTATATTATCAAAGTCACATAGCATATAGTCTCATAAGATTACTTATAGGACTAAGTTTGACTATAATTGTTAGCTTGTTCATAGGAATACTGGCATTTGACAGACCTAAAATGAAATCATTTGTGGATAAGGCTACTTATTGGTCATATCCAATACCAAAGATGTCGTTGTTGCCTATTGTGATGATGTTTCTAGGGCTAAGCGAATCGACAAAGATTACCATGATATTTTTGATTACATTTTTCCCTGCTATTATAAATATAAGAGATGCGCTAGAACTTATACCTGAGAGTGTCTTAGAGTTGTTTTATTCACTAGGAGCTAGCAAGAAAATTTTAATTAAGAGAGTACTATTTCCTGCAATACTTCCCGCTATATTTACATCTATGAGAATAAGTGTTGGTATAGCACTTTCAGTTTTGTTTTTCACAGAAAACTTTGGTACTACACATGGTCTTGGTTATCTGATAATGAATGCTTGGATGAGAATTGATTATACAGGAATGTATGCAGGTGTATTTATTATAAGTTTGATAGGGGTAATTATGTATAGTGGCCTAGACTTTTTAGGAAAGAAAGCTTGTCCTTGGCTTACGAGGAGGTAGTTTATGCAAAAGAGTAGGTATAAAGATTTTGAGGGATTAAAAACTAGAACTAGAAAAGAATATTTAGTACATGGTAGTAAGCTGATAGTAGGAATCGGAACTATATTTTTGCTAGCTGTAGCGTACAATTTATTTGGACCTAAACCGATATTGTACAAGCCGGGAGTTTATACTGGTGAAGGTCAAGGTCATCACAGCAAGATAGTAGTGCAAATAGAAACTACAGCCTATCAAATTACTGATGTTATCATAATTGAGGAAAATGAAATGCCTATTATTGGGAAAGTTGTTTACAAGGAGATACCGGAAAGTGTGATACGCTACAACACTGCAAATGTAAACATGGTAGCAGGAGCTACGTATACGAGTACTGGTGTATTGAATGCGATTGAAGAGGCGATAGATCAAGCAAAAATAAATAGAGAAAGTGACGAAAGACAATGAAATTGCATACTAAGATTGCGCTTATGATAGTTCTAATAGTGGTTGTACTTCTCGGAACGACATCGTTATTGTCGTATAATCAGGTTAAAGATGTGGTTGAAATACAAATGGGAAATCACGCAATGGATACTGCGGCAACTATAGCAGATGTAGAATCTATACAAAAAGCGCTTGGAACTCGAGAAAATCTAAGTGAGATACAAGTGAAAGTAGAAGATATAAGAGCGAATACAAGTTTTCAGTATATCATAGTACTTGATATGAAGGGGATAAAGTATTCGTATCCATATGAAGAATCCATAGGTGAAATTTACCGAAGTGGTGGAGAAAGGCGAGCTCTTAGAAATGGAGAATCATATATATCTGCCGATAGAAATGTTTTGATTTCAGCTATCAGGGCTTTTAAGCCAATATACTACAATGGAAAACAGGTTGGTGCAGTTATTGTTGGATTGCTGATAGAGCCTGTTTATGCTGAAGTGGGAATTAATTCATGGACGTTTTGGCTAGATGTTTTGATTGCTATAGTCATAGCTATAGTTGCGGCTAGATCGCTTTCAGTAAATATAAAGAAGTCTATGTATGGATTAGAGCCTGAGGAAATTGCTCAATTGCTAGGACAGAGAGAATTAGAACTATACTCTTTAGATCGTGGTTTGATATCTATTGATACTGGTGGTAAGATTTTGTTTTTTAATAAAATGGCAGAACAGATATTTGATTTAGAGGAAAGCTTTTTAGGAAAATCTATAGAAGTCGTTGATAATTATTTTTCAAAGCCAGCATTAGAAGCGTTAGAGACCAATGAGGCGAGTTACAATATTGAGATTAAATTATATGATGGCAGGATATTACTTTGCAATTACACTCCTTTTAGGAACTACAATGATGAGGTTATTGGTACTATTGCAATGTTTCAGGATTTGACAGAGGTTCGGGAGCTTGCAGAAGAGCTGACTGGAATAAAGATGATGGCAGATGCGCTTAGAGCTCAAAACCATGAGTTTTTGAACAAGCTTCACACGATTTCTGGGCTTATGCAATTAGAGGAATATGACGAAGCTATACAGTATATTGAAGCAATTTCATCACAGCGAAGAGGTATGACAGATAGGCTTAAGCGAAAGATATTTAACGTGCCACTAGCAGGTCTATTGCTTGCAAAATACAACAAAGCTTCTGAATGTAAAATAGAGTTTACTATATCTAAAGATTCTAATTTAACTAAACTTCCAAGGGCATTGAATGAAGATGAAATGTGTTCTATAGTGGGAAATTTAGTTGAAAATGCGATAGATGAACTTAAAAAAATTGAAGGTGGGAAAATTCAAGTTACTATTTACAATGATTCTGAGTTTCTAAATATTTTTGTCAGAGACAATGGACCAGGGATACCAAAAAAACTTGAAGGAAAGATATTTCAAAAAGGGGTCACAACAAAAGAAGGAAATAGAGGTTTTGGGCTCTATTTAGTGAAGAATATAGTTGATAGAGCTGAGGGAATTATAGAATTGCATGAGAATAATGGTGTAGAATGGCATTTAGAAATTCCTATGAAATGAGGGTGATGAGAAATGATTAAGGTGATGATTGTAGAAGACGATCCTATGGTTTGTGAAATAAATAAGAAATTTTTGGCAAAAGTTGATGGTTTTGAGCTTAGCACTACAGCTAAAACATTAGAGGAAGCTAAGGTAAAAATAAAAAACGATGTGCCAGATTTGATATTACTCGATATCTTTTTCCCAAATGGAAAAGGGATTGATTTAATAAAATGGCTAAGGCGTGAAGGTTTTTCTAGTGATGTGATTTTTATAACTGCAGATAATAACACAGAGACGTTTGAAGAGGCTTTTAGATATGGCGCAGTTGATTATATTATCAAACCATTTGTACTTGATAGATTTAAGACTGCTCTAAATAAGTATGCTAGCAGACGATTGCATTTAAGAAATAATGAAGAAATAGATCAATCGCTTGTTGATAGATATGTCTATCAGGATTTAGAGGCAAAAACTGAGACTAGTAATAGAATTATGATGAAAGGTTTCAGTCAGCATACATTTGATAAAGTGAACGAAGCTATTGAATCATGGGAAAAAGAAACATTTACAGCAGAGGAAATTGCTAAAGAAATTGGAGTTTCGAGAATAACAGCAAGGCGCTATCTAGACTATTTAGAGCGAGAAGGCAAGCTTGAGATAGAATTTGAATATGGTAAAGTCGGGAGACCGCAAAACAAATACAAATTAAAAAAATAAAAAACAAAGCCTTGAGCTTATAGCGCAAGGTCTTTTTATGAAAGGAAGATTTAATTATGAAGAAAAGAATTATTATGATGATTGCAATGGCGATGATGGTATTTACTGGGTGCCAAGCAAAAGAAGAAATGACACAGACTAGCTTGAAATTTGGTATGATGCCAAGTGATTCAGCAGCTCCACTAGTTGTAGCAGAACAGCAAGGATATTTTAAAGAAGAGGGAATAGATGTAAGCTTAGAGTTGTTTTTTAGTGCAAAAGATAGAGATAGTGCATTTCACACGGGCAATCTAGATGGAGCGGATTATGATCTTATAACAGCTATGATGACACCTAAAGCGGATTTTGATTTGGTTGTAGGTTCGTCAAGTGAAGGTAGTTTTAAGTTTTTGGGAGCAAAGACGGATGATCCTAAAAAATTAGAGGGAACAAAATTAGGTCTTTCTAGAAATACTATAATAGAGTTTTATACAGACAAATTTTTGAAAACATATGATATGACAGAAGAATCTATAACAAAAGAAGAAATTCCTCAAATACCAGTTAGACTTCAAATGTTACAAGAAGGGCAAATTGGTGGTGCTGTGCTTCCAGATCCATTAGCAACATTGGCTATCAAAAAAGGTGCAAGTCTTATAAAGGACTCTGTTGAATTTGAAAATCAAGTTAGTGTATATGTATTTAATAGAGAATTTGCTGAAAAAAATCCTTTGCTTGTAGAAAAATTTTATTCAGCATATGACAAAGGTGTAGACTATATCAATTCACATGAGAAGAATGAATATTTACCACTTTTAATAGAGAAATTAAATTTCCCAGCACCTATAACAGATAGCTATAAGCCGCTTGAGTATGCTAAGAGAAATATGCCAACAGAAGCAAGTGTAAAAGAAGTAAATGAGTGGCTTTTAGAGAAAGAATTAATAGAAAAAGAAGTTGAATATAAAGAAATTATATTGCAAAAATAAGTTGATATAAATTTAACAAAGATGCAAATAGAGTAACAGTATGAACAAAATACCTTATTAATAACCAAAAAGGTAAATGCTATTCATTTGTTTTCATTAGTATCATATAATACAGATATAAGATTTGTTAAAAATTTTACAAACTAAGGAAATTATATTAAAGGGGGACATTCAAGTGAAAATGTTCAAGAAATTAGGCGTTCTTTTTTGCACAGCAGTAGTAGCCGTATCTTTGACGGCCTGTGGGGGAGCAAAAGAAATTAGTAAGACAAACAATACTTTTACTGGAGAAGCAGAGGGTAAAAATGGCCCAATCAAGGTAGAGGTAACTATCGAAAACAATGAGATTCAAAAGATTGACGTATTAGACAGCAAAGAGTCAGAGTTTACTGACCAAGTATTTGAAGACATGATAGCTACAATTGTAGAAGCAAATACTGCAGAAGTAGATGCAATCAGTGGTGCGACTGTTACAAGTAGTGCTATTATAGCGGCAGTAGCAGATGCTGTTGCAAAATCAGGGGTAGAACTTACTGCGAAAGCTGTTGAAGAAAAAGCAGTTAAAGTAGAAGATGTTACAACTGATGTAGTAGTTGTTGGAGCTGGTGGAGCTGGATTTAGTGCAGCTATCGAAGCTAAAGAGCAAGGTGCAAAAGTTATCTTAATCGAAAAAAATGCTGTAGTTGGTGGAAACACAAGCTATGCAACAGGTGGATTGAATGCTGCTGAGACTAGCGTTCAAAAGACAAATGAAATTGAAGATAGTGTTGAACTTTTCATTGAAGATACAATGAAGGGTGGAAAGAACTTAAATGATCCTGAATTGGTTAAGGTATTAGCTGAAAATGGTGCAGAGACAGTTGAGTGGTTAATTGAAATGGGCGCAGACCTTACTGATATTGGTCGTATGGGTGGAGCTAGTGCAAACAGAGCTCACAGACCAACAGGTGGAGCTCCAGTTGGAAATCACTTAGTAAAGACATTAGAAGCAAAAGCTAAAGCTATTGACCTTGAAGTTAGAACTCAGACAAGAGCTATTGAATTAGTTACTAAAGATGGCGCTGTTACTGGTGTTAAAGTAGAAGATGGTTCTGGTAACCAATACACAATCAATGCAGAAGCAGTTGTAATCACTACAGGTGGATTTGGTGCAAACCAAGAAAAAGTTGTAGAATTTGATCCAGCACTTAAAGGATTTGGAACTACTAATGGTCCTGGAGCTACTGGAGATGCGTTGGATTTAGTTAAACCATTAAACGTAGCATTAGTTGACATGACTCAGATTCAAACACATCCAACAGTTGTACCTAAGAAAAACAAACTAATAACAGAAGCTGTTAGAGGTAATGGTGCAATTTTAGTAAATAGAGACGCAAAGAGATTTATTGACGAATTAGAAACTAGAGATACAGTTTCAGAAGCAGAGCTTGAGCAAGAAGGCGGAACTGGATTCTTAGTATTTGACCAAAATGTTAGAGAGAGTTTAAGTGCTATTGAGAAATATCACAAAGCAGGTCTTTTAACAGAGGCAAATAGTGTTGCAGAATTAGCAGAAGCTATGGGCGTTGATGCTAAGACATTAGAAGAAACTGTTGCGACATATAACACATATGTAGAAGCTAATGAAGATGCAGACTTTGGACGTTCTACTATGACAACTACACTTAGCAAAGCTCCATATTACGCAGTTGAGGTTGGACCAGCAGTACACCATACAATGGGTGGACTTAAGATCAACACTCAGGCTCAAGTAATAAATGAAGCAGGAGAAGTAATCGACGGATTATACGCTGCTGGAGAAGTAACTGGTGGAGTTCACGGAGCAAACCGTTTAGGTGGTAATGCGTTAGCTGATATCACTACTTACGGAAGAATTGCAGGAGCAAATGCAGCTGCAGAATCAGTAGAAAAATAGAAAACGTATTTAACCCTTCCTCTTAAATATGAAGACAATCTGAGTTCGATTGAAGCTCAGATTGTCTTTTTGCGTTTTTTATTCATATATAGGGGTAAGATTGTAGATGAGATTAGATATCAAGTCGGTGAATTGATTTGTTTTTGAAACACTTTTTTAGAAAAAGAGATAAATAAATGATATAGTGTTGTTGACATAAGTATTTGTCTATTATAAAATAACTCGGTAAGACTTAGTAGGAAATAGTTTCTAGCGGCGGGGAAACTTGTTTAAAAGTAAAAGAAGGAGAGTA
>JAOAQY010000066.1 GCA_025210965.1 Tissierellales bacterium | reverse complement strand
TTTTGTACATCTTCATAAAGTTCCTTTAGTTGCATGTGAATCCCCCCAACACAGCTAAATTAGCTAATTTTAATTTGATCTACACAGGTTGTTTTGTACCCTATTTTTTCTAATCTATTCTCATCAAAAAAGTACTTTATAGCTTGACTTGCAATTTTTTCATCGTATCTATTTCCTTTGCCCATTTCCAATTCTTTTCTACATTTTTCAGCAGACATTCCCTTTCTATATGGTCTATCGCTAAGCATAGCATCTATGGAATCACACACAGCTATTATTCTAGCACCTACCGGTATATCTTCTCCACTTATTCCCCTTGGATAACCTCTACCATCCCATCTCTCATGGTGGCAAAGAACTAGATTTGCTAGCGGTTTAAGCGCCTTAGAATGAACCAATATATCATAACCCTTTTCAGGATGCTTTTTTATATAATCAAATTCAGCCTCAGAAAGTGACCCACTCTTATTTAGTATACTATCAGGTACACCAATTTTCCCTATATCGTGTAAATGAGCCGCTATATGTATCTGCTCCAATTTACTTCCTCTTATCCCCATGCTTTTAGCCAGCATGTAACTCATATCCCCTACTCTCTGGGAATGTCCGCTAGTATAGTGGTCTTTTATCTCTATAGTTTCTACCAGACATTCTACTAAATCGTGTAGTACTATTTTTCTCTTGTTCCAAAATATCATCCTCGCCTCCATTGATAACGATTGTCATAGTCATTCTATTTTATCATTTTCAAATTTATTTTTCAATTCTCACATTTTATCTTTACCAATAATGTTTGAATTTTACATTTTTGGGTATAGATAAAAAAGTTAGTTTAATCGAAGGAGGAAATCTCATGGCGCTAAAGCATCTAGAAGGTAAGTGGTATATAATTGAATCAACCCTAAAATTCTGGAAAAACCCCTCTAGAAGCTTACCGAGTATAACTTACACAGTTAATTCTGGTAAATTTTTAGACGAAATTTGTTTTTTAGAAAATGGTCAAGAGTGTACTATAAAGGCGTACGACCATTTCGTGGACAAATCAAAACTTGAATTCGCACACCAATTAAAGGGATGGAGAGGTTTATTTAAAACAAAATGGAGAGTAGAATATTTTGCTACTGATCATTCTTGGGCAATCATTTCATTTGAAAAATCAGTTTTTGATACAGCTGGTCTTGAAATTATATCGAGAAGTCCAAATCTGAGTGATGAACTTTTGCACGAAATTCACTCTAAAATACAAGATAGAGGATATCTCAAATCGTATATCCCACGTCTTGAAAATCTTGTAAGTCATTCAAAGCACTAGATTAGATCTAGTGCTTTTTTTGCCAATTGATCCGCTATTTCATTGTATTTATCTCCAGAATGAGCTTTGACTTTTACAAATCTAATATCAAATATTGATGCATATCTATTGTAAGTTTTGACGTAACTTTGAGTTCCCTCTTTGTTTGCTTTCCAATCTCCCGATGCCCATTTGTGAATTCCTTCATAATCGTGATATATAACTAATTGTGGATTTTCAATTCCTGAATTCGCTACCCACTCCATGGCTTTTATAGCCCCTAAAAGCTCTCCAGCAACATTGTGCATTGATACCAATGTTTTATCGTTTCCCATTTCTGAAATTTCAATTTCCTCATCACCTACTAGTATAACTACTCCACCAGCATATCTTCTAGTTCTTCTATCAAAGCTACCATCAACATATGCTCTTATAAGTGTCTGGCCTTCTTTGACCTCTACATCTCCAGTATCATCAATTTGAGCTTCACTAGTTTCTCCATCAATAAATGCTTTAGCATCATCTATATTAGTAAAACTCTTATATTCTGCTGATGAATATCCTGTAACTTGAGCTTTACATTCATCCCAAGTGTCAAAGATCCCAACACTTCTTCCTTTTCTCA
Organism: Tissierellales bacterium; assembly: GCA_025210965.1. Taxonomy (NCBI): domain Bacteria; kingdom Bacillati; phylum Bacillota; class Tissierellia; order Tissierellales; species Tissierellales bacterium. Next base: position 11,105 of record JAOAQY010000066.1, on the reverse strand, counting down.
CTGCATAATACTTTTTCTTTGCCATCTAATATTACTCCTTACTATCTATAATCTGCCTTTTCCCGAGTCTGTCACCATCATCAATTCTCTTGGGAATGGGTTAAATATTCTTTGCGTCTTCAAATAAGGTTCATCGTACCTTACAACCCATGTATATATAATTGAAAGTGGTACTGAAAGTGGAATCCTATGAGTTGTATACATCTCTATTTGTTCTAAAAAATAAGCTTTCTCATCAACATTTAGGTCTTTTTTAAAATAGCCAAATAGATGTAATAGCATATTTACATTTTTTCCAGGTGATCCAACCCTTTCAAATACTCTTGAAAATTCACTTGAATATCTTTCGTACACTTCATTAGACTTTAATTTTTCACCATTGGAAACGATTTGCCCTAGTGTTTTAAGTGCTGATTGATTGTACGCCATGAGTAGATACTTATACTCACTATGAAACTTTACCAAATCTTTCATATAGTGTGTCTTTGCTATTGACCTAAATTCAGCATTCATAAATATTCTAGTATAGTACATTTCTCTTATACTAAAATTTGATAATCTACCTTCGTCTTCTATTGGCAAATTGCCAAACATATCTACCACACTTCTACCAAAAAAACCTTTAGTCTTTTCATTGTATTTACTAGCCTTGCCAAAATCTCTGTATTTTTTGACATCTTTAAATCCACACGATGGTGAGCCTGATTTCAATAAAAATCCGTCTATTTGGGATTTATCTAAGCCTTCTAAGTAGCCCTTTGTGAAGCTTTTCATCTCTTGTGTCATATCTCCACCACTTCTCGAAAATACAAATCGTTCACCTAGTCCATCTTGCTTATCTATAATTCTAAGTGCCTCTCTTGGTGAACTAAGCCCTAGTGACATCTCAGGGCAAATATTGATAAATTCTACAAATGGTTCTAAGTCACGAATTATTTTACTTGGTATTACTGATCCATCATAACGACATTTACAATTTTCCAAACAAGCACTTTTTACTATAATGGGTTTGTTCACTATTCTCGCCTCCGATTTTAGAATCGCAATAATTTGTTTAATAATTTCACCACATCTTCTGATGCTCTAAGTTCTAAGTCTATTGATTTTATTATCATTCCATTTTCGTAAACATCTACCTTACCAACTTTTTTAGTATAATAATTATTTCCTCTATTTATCGACTCCCAATTAATATCAGTTTTTACATCAAATACAGAACCATTTTTGGTATATAAAAAATAGTTTTCGCTGGGAAATATTCCTGTACATTTAGAAAATAGCTTATCTTCCGATTTCACATCTATGGATTCATTTTTATTTACTATCTCAAATTCCTTATAGTTATCGTCTAGCCAGTCAAATATTTTTTCTGCAACTTCAGCTCTCTTCCATTTACTGAATGTACCCATTATTATAGCTACTACAACATTTTGATCAGATTTTAATTTTTTTACTGCACTAAGGCAGCTCCCCGCTCTAGCCGTTGCACCTGTCTTTAATCCTATTATATCCTCTCTAGTAGTCAAAAGCGGATTCGTATTGTGATATAACTTACCTTTGAATTCCATTGATTCCAATTTTGTATATTCAAGAACTTGACTATGATTTTTTATAAGATATCTAATTAGTTCAAATAAATCTTCCATAGTCATACTATTTACTAATTCGCCCTCTGTTAACCCCGTTGCATTGTAATAATGAGTATGTTCTAAACCTAGTTCAATAGCCTTTTGGTTCATTTTTTCTACTAACGCTTCTTCACTTCCATAAAGATGCTCTCCGATAGCTATGCATCCATCATTAGCTGAAGGCAAAAGTACTCCTTTTAGTAAGTCTTCTAACAAGACTCTATCTCCTTCTTCTAATCCCATACCACTTCCAACTTTTTTTGGTGGATTTTCACCTATTGTAACTTGATCTTCTAAACTAACATTTCCACTATCTAATTCATCAAATAATAGATACGTAACCATTATTTTAGATAAACTAGCAATAGGTCTTTGACCATGATGACCATATTCTTCAAGTATATGTCCATCTTCAAATGTTCCAATTAGATATCCTCTAACATCTTTTTCTACACCTATTTCTGCGTTTGCACTAATTGACATAAATATTATTACAATAGTACATATATACCTAACCCATATTTTATTCAATTATTGTCTCTCCCTATCTGTAGAAATACTCACCTTCTATTTTTTTGTAAAAATCATTTGATTTGCTCTTAAATGGTCTCAAGTTAAAAAATAAGCAATTCTCAATATTATTTTCTCCTTCTAATGCCCTTCTAGCAGCCTCTATACTTAAATCATCAACTGCTCTTGTCAAAAAGTTCGATTTGTGAGCTGGTGGAAATTGTTTATGAACATCAACTTGATAAACTACATCTTTCACGCTATTTGGAAATCTACTACTTTTTACTCTATTTAAAACAACATTTGCTACTGCTAATCTAAGTTCAATAGTTCTATCTCCGCTCTCTACATCAACTATTCTTGATAGTAATTGTAATTCCTCATCTGTATACGTCTTTTTTTGTATTATATACTCCGGATTAACAACAAGTCCTTCTTGACTTAGTTTTACTGACCTTGTCTTCTCATCCCACTCTACACTACATCCTAAAAATTGACCTATGCTTCTAATCGGCAAAAAACTTCCTTCCGCTTCTAATAAAGGCATATCATCAACTTCTATTTCAAAACCATTGTAAATGACTTTAGGTTCACTAGTACTTATTATGAGTTCGGCCTTTTCATTTTTGAAAATAATTTCTTTTGTCTCGTCCTTCCACTCTACATCATAGCCCATGAGTTCGGCAAATTGCCTAGTAGATATATATGTTTTATCTTCGTTTATCACAAGCTCTTTCGTAAGTTTTATACTGTCTTCATTTATCATAAGTCCTATGCTTTGATCTTCTGCTTGAACACTCGAACCTCCAATTGCCAATAAAAAACAAGCCACTGCTACTATTTTTTTCAATTTTTTCACATCCTCTTCTGTTTTGATTTTATTTTAACACATTTTTCACACACTTCCCATAAAAAATGCTTTTCGACTAATCACACGCCTTATTTTTACTTAAAAAAACTTAATAAAACTTATTTATATTGATTTATTACTTATTTCCCCTTATAATATATCTATAATATAGTTTGAAAGGAGATTTTCCATGTGTCGTGAAAAACGTTTTGAAATAATTCTAGAATATCTTCGTGAACATAAGCAAATCAATATAGAAACAATTTGTAAAATATGTGAAGTTTCTAGAGATACAGCTAGGCGCGATTTAGTTTCTCTTGAAGAAAAAAAACTAATCCATAGAACTCGTGGTGGTGCAATGTTGCCAAAACCAAATCACTTTGTGAAAACCTACCGTGATCGTTTGTTAGAAGTTTCAGAAGAAAAAAAAGATATTGGACGACTAGCTGCAAATCTCATAAATGATGGTGACACTCTGATATTAGATACATCTACTACAGTCCAGTTTTGTGCAGAAAATATATCAGCTAGAGGATGTAATATAATAACAAACTCTATAAACCAAGCAGATATACTGTCAAATAATCCAGATTTATCTATTTATCTGTTAGGTGGGCGGTTAAATTCCGATCACAAATACCTATATGGACAAACTACAATAGACATGCTAAATAATTACACTGCTGATATTTGTTTTATCGGCGTTTGTGGTATATCTCCACGAGGACTATCTATAGCTCACGAAGACGATGGACACGTGATGAAGAAAATGATAGAACGATCAAATCAAGTTATTTTACTTTGCGATCATACAAAATTTAATAAAAAAGAGTTTTTCTCATTTGCATCGCTCAATCAAATAGATATTTTGGTTACAGATCAAATGCCTACTGGAAAATTACTAGAGGCATTAAAAAATAATGATATAAAAATTTTAATTGCATAAGAAGGGAGTTTATGAATTATGAAATTAATAGCAATAGATTTAGATGGTACTTTATTGAACCATTCAACAGGTACAATAGATAAAGAAAATGTCCTTGCCATACAGGAACTACAAAATCAAGGTGTAGAAATAACGATAGCAACTGGTAGAGCCTATTTTGATGCTTTAAATATCTGTGATAAGGCAGGTCTTCATACACATATAATAAGTGATAATGGTGCTAGTACTCATATAAAAACTGGTCAAAGAATAGCCCAAACCAGTATACCCCAAAATATAGTTTCAGAGGTTTTATCTTGGCTAGAGTCTGAAAACTACTACTATGAAGTATTTACAAATGAAGCCATATTCACACCTTCTTATGGTAGAGAATTGCTTAGAAGTGAACTTGTAGACTTCCTAGTTTCGCATCGTGAAGTTGATGAATCACACTACGATCATATATTAAAAAATCAATTTGGACAGCATGGTTTCAAATTCATAGATTCCTATAGCGAAATAATAGATGAGCGTGATGATTTCCTTGGAATATTAGTTTTTTCATTTTTCGAAGACAAAAGAAAAAAGGGCATAAGCGCCCTTGAACATCTAAAATCCGATGTATCTATCATATCATCGCTAGAACAAAATTTTGAACTTGCTAATATAAAATCTTCTAAAGGTACTGCTCTAGAATCTTTGGCAAATTATCTAAATATTTCTATGTGTGATACTGCGGCTATTGGCGATAATTACAATGACATTCCCATGTTTGAAAAAGCCAATTATTCAATAGCTATGGGAAATGCCGATGAAAAAGTAAAATCAAAATGTAAAGTTGAAACACTTTATAATGACCATCAGGGTGTTGCTTATGCTCTTAGGAGATACAATAAAAAGTATTTCAACAAATGTCTATAATTTTTCGACTCTATCTATAAGTCTTTTATAAACCGAGTCTTTACTTAAATGATTTTTATTTCCAATAAGGTATAGATGGGTTTTAGCTCTAGATATAGATACGTTTAATCGTCTATAATCAGTTAAAAATCCCATCTGACCTTTTTTATTTTGCCTTACAAAGCTCATTATAACGATTTCTTTTTCTCTCCCTTGAAATGAGTCCACTGTATCAATTTCAATAGATTCATCATTTATCTTGTCCTCTATGAAATTAACCTGAGCTTTATATGGAGTTATTATGGCAATATTTTTTCCTTCCACTCCAATTTGTCTGAGCCTACTTACAAGATCAAATACAGCTTCTGCCTCACCACAATTTACGTGCGATTGACCTATTAGTTTTTCTTCTGAATCGATATTTATCCACTCGATAGTAGGTTCATTTTCAACCAAAATCCTATCCATTACAGATTTATCTGATTTCAGTTTTCCCTCATAAAATAATTCACTCGTCAAATCATTTATATCTTTATTCATTCTATATTGTAGATTTAGCATTTGATTTGAATCTTTGTTTGTCAAGTATATGTGCTCCATCAGAGATACATCTAATCCCATAGTTTTAGCTTCTTGACTTAATATGGTAGGAGGTAATTGTTTAAAGTCACCTATTAATATTAATTTTTTTGCCTTTTGAACTGCTATCAAACTAGAAGGTATATTGGCCTGAGCCGCTTCATCCATAACCAATACATCAAACAATTCACCTTCTAAAATATCTGCACCAGCTGTGACATTGGTCGTAACTATTATTTTGTGTTCATCAAAAATCTCCCTCTCAGCTTTACATCTCAATTCTTTGATTTGCTCAAATAGGTTATTGATCTCCATTTGAATCTCAAGCCAAGGTTTCATTGCCATTATCATTGATGCTGGAATACCTCTCGTAGTTCTCTTTTCATTTGCTAAATTTAAAAGCTGATTGTGGTCTAATCCTCTTGTATATCGCCTTTCAGGTTTTTGATGATTTTTCTGCTCTAACTTCAAAATCTCTATTCTTTCAAAGCATTTTTCTATATCTACTTGCTTTTTATGATTATACATTTTTGAATCCAATGTCAAATCTATAAGGTCTTTATTTACTCTTATTGGATTTCCTATTCTCATAACACTTACATTGCTATTATCTAATTTTCTCAAAATATTATCTGCAGCCGCATTAGACTGAGCTGTTACAAGTATTCTATCATTTGTCTCATTTAGCATTTTGATAAGTTCCACAGCAGTATGAGTCTTTCCAGTACCTGATGGTCCTTGTATCAATTGATGACTACTGACCTCTAATGCTGATTTGACAGCTAATATCTGACTTTCATTTAATTGCTCTCCTTTAATATCTACAATGTTTTCTAATCTTTTGTTTTTCATTTCTCCACGAATTAGTTTAGCTGCCCTGCTATTTCTATTGTCCATAACATAATTTAGAGCTTGTTCCATTCTCTTGTACGCTATATCATTTAGGTACAAATCAAGCCTTATTGGTCTCTTTGGCTTTAACCTAAGTATATCTCTACAAGCCAGTGATATATACGATGATGATACCTCATAAACTGTACCCATAGAATTTCTCTTATCTAGGGGATTTCCCTGACTTATTAAAAGTTCATCTCCTATTTTTATTTGAATATCCGGAAGTGGTTTTCTGTTGTTTTTTCTAAATTGATATATATATTCTCCAGATAAGCTTTGACCCGCTTTTCTAGATCTCATGTCCATTAGTGCTCTACCTTTTTTCTCTCGCTCATATCCAGACATAGTTTTTATTTCTCTTTCATGGCGCTCTTTCTCTTCTTCTCTCTCAAAATTTAATGCTTTTTTTAGTTTTTTCAATCCTTCTTTCCAGTCTTTTTTCATAAGATAATCCTACTTTCTTTTTCAATAATACTCATATCTATTTTAATGGATTTAAGTGCTAGTGTAAACCAATCTACATTCTAATCATATTTAATTTTGTCTTATTTTTCTCAAACCGCGGTTCGCTTCTAATCCGCTTGACATCTCTTCTAATCTATGATTATATAGTATGGTATTTTAAGGAGGAAACACTATGGAATCTTGTAAAATTTGTAAATGTAATACTTTGACTACTATATATGACGAAAATTATGATTTGAACTACTATCATTGTGAAAATTGCGATACTATATTTCAAGACGAGTCTAAATTATTGAAATCAAAAGCAGATGAAAAATCAAGCTATGATACCCACAATAATTCAGCTAATTGTGAAGGCTATGTGAATATGTTTAGAGAATTTATAGAAAAATCTATAACTCCGCTAAATATTGATTTTGAATCAGCTCTAGATTATGGATGCGGTCCAGGACCAGTCTTAGCTGATTTGATGAAAGAGTTTATCCCTATCGTCAAAACATACGATAGAATTTATCCGTTTTCACCAGATTTTGACCAATATAAATATGACTTAATAACATCTACTGAAGTGTTTGAACATTTCAATCAACCACTTAAATCCATATCACATATTCTAAGTTTTTTAAAACCCGGAGGTCATATCTCTATAATCACTCAGTTTAAGCCAAGTTCTCACGACGAATTTCTAAACTGGTGGTATAGAAGAGATGAAACACATATAACCTTCTATTCTATAAAATCTTTTGAATTTTTATGTGATTTATTTGATTTAGAACTGATATATACCGACAATAAAAAAATAATTGTGCTCAAAAAGCCAAACTAATAATAAAAAGTGCTATCCTACAATAGAATGAATAAATCTACTGTGAGATAGCATTTTTTAGTTTAAATTTTATCTGTATTCTAAATTCATCTTTGTTCTAATTCATCTTTGTTCTCTTTCATAATCTCAAGTGCTCTATCAAACTCATAGTCTAAAACTAATTTGTATATTTTATTGTATTTTTCCTTGTCTTCTTTTGATAATTCCATCAATTTTATTACATAATCTTCTGCATCAGTATCGTAATTTTCCAGACAATTTATGAGTTTTTTCTCCAATGTATCCATTTTTAACTTCAAGTTTTCTCCTGAGTTCATTGTGGCTTTTCTTTTCTCATGTAATTTTTCTATTTCCTCTAAATCTATTGCCACATCTATGGTTTTTCTAGCTTCGCCATATTCTTCATATGATTTTTCTTTAGCCTTGATTGGTTTCGAACTCAAGTTATTCTTCTTGAACTCTATAAATACTTTAAATCTTGTTCCTCTACCTACCTCACTCTCTATTTCTAGCTTTCCATTCATAATGCCTATCAATTCTTCTACTATTACTAATCCAAGCCCCGTTCCTCCATACTTTCTCGTTATGGATTCATCCGCTTGAGTGAATTTCTGAAAAATTTTATCCTGTTCTTCTTCTGATATTCCTATGCCGGTATCCTTTAAATCAAAAAGAAAATATACGCTATCTTTTTCCTCTTTTAGACAAACTACTCTAAGTCTCACCTCTCCTTCATCTGTAAATTTGATGGCATTTCCTATTAGATTAAGGAGGATTTGGTTGAGTCTAAGTTCGTCACCAATTAAATTCACTGGGCAGCTTTGATCTATATCAAATATCAAGTCTATATCTTTCTTTGATGCTTCAACCCCCATTATGCTCTCTAAGTCGTCTAAAACATTTTTCAAATCAAACTCTATATTTTCTATAACCAATTTTCCAGCTTCTATTTTAGAAAAATCTAGAACATCGTTTATTATCTTTAGCAGATGCTTTGCCGCACGCTCTATTTTCTCTGAATAATCTTTTTGTCTAATTGAAAGTTCACTTCCCATAAGGAGTTCATTTATACCTATAATTGCATTCATAGGTGTCCTGATTTCATGTGACATATTAGCCAAAAAATCACTCTTTGCTTGTGTAGCCATCTCTGCTTTTGCCTTTGCTCTTACTAGTTCCTCTTGTGCCGCTTTAAGTTCCGTTACATCTTCTTTCATGGCTATATAATTGACTATATCACCATTTTCATCTGTAACTGGAGCTATCAAACATTTTTCCCAGTAGCAAGATTCATCTTTTTTCTTATTGTAGAATTCACCTCTCCAAATTTTTCCTGATTCTATAGTCTCCCATAATTCATCATAATACGCTCTGTCGTGATAAGTGGTTTTAAACAAATTAGTCTTTTGACCAATTAATTCTTCCTCTCTATAGCCTGTAAGCTCGCTAACTCTTTTGTTGGTATACATAACATTGCCTTCTAAATCTGTTATGACTATTCCCGAAGGACTCTGTTCTACGGCTACTTTTAATTTTGTCAGTTCAGCGGTTCTTTCGGATACCTTGTACTCTAATTCCTCTCTATTTTTCAAAAGTTTGAAGAGCATACTATCAAATGAATCTGCTAATTGTCCAATTTCATCTTGCCTCTCAAAATTTAATTTGTGATCTAAATCTCCAGTTTGAATTATATCACTGACTATCCTATTCATCCTAATTATAGGAATTATCAATATTTTTTGTATTATAATCATCAATATAAGTATCATAAAAAATAATAATACTGCACTCAATGTCCAAAATGGTGCTACTCGAGTTGATTGTAATTCACTTACATAATCTAATGGTAATTTCACATAAAATATCCAATCTAATTTATCTGATAGTTTTGATATCGAATAAAATTCTTCTTCTTCAATTTTAAACTTTCCCAGTTTATCATATTCACTTATATCATTATAAAATGATATATATTCATTTGGTTCTTCACGCCATTCAAGTTTTGATTTGCCATTGCTAGAAACCATTATATGGTCTGTAACTATTCCAATTTCACAGCGCTCCTCCTTAAATGCTTTTCTCAGATATGATTCTACTGTGCCAAAGTCTATATCTATTCCAATTACACCAATGATTTCTCCATTTATATTTGTAATGGCTTTTGCAAAAGTTATGAAATAAGTCTTGCCATCTATTCCTTTATAAGGTTCTGTAATTACAACCTGATTTGGATATGCTATTGCTTTTTTATACCATGGCCGTTCTCTTACATCATATCCGTTTAAATCATTTTCCTGTGCTAATTTATCGTTGTATATAAACGTCCCACTTTCATTACCAAAAAAAATGTATTTTGTGCTAGCCTTTGTCTTAACAAATTTATTAAAATAATCTTCTAGCAATATGCCATTATCTTTGTTAATGTCCTCACTAAAAACAAGTTCTATAAGATCTATGTCATTTTCTAAATTTATAGCATATCTAGTTAAGTGATAATCAGATTGCTCTATATACACTCTTAAATTTGTTTCTAAATCTTTGAGTATTTCATTTTTATACGACTCTACTAGAAATAAATCATACACTATATATGCTGTACAGAGCATTAAGAAAAATGCTATGAGTATCTTTCCTCTAATTTTCATATCACTCCGCCCCACTCTCAATCACTCTTATGCTATAAAGTCTATCACTCACCTTGTCAAATGCAGCAACCACTTCTGGATCAAAATGTAAACCACTCTGCTCAGCTATGTATTCCTTTGTTTTTTCCATCGACCAAGCTTCTTTATATGGCCTTTTACTGAGCAGTGCATCAAATACATCTGATAATGCTACTATCCTAGCATAAATATGTATATCATTTCCGCTTAGTCCTTTAGGATAGCCTGTACCATCCCATCTTTCGTGATGCTGTTTCATTATCATAGCTGCATCTTTCAATAATTTATTAGTCTGCTTGCCTATTATCTGACTCCCTATTTGAGCATGTCTTTTCATCACATTCCACTCTTCTTTATCAAGTTTACCAGGTTTTAACAATATATGTTCTGGTATACCTATTTTACCTAAATCATGAAGAGCTGCTATTATCTCTAATCGCTTTGCTTCCTCTTCCTTCATTCCATATGCCAAACCTATTTGATATGCATATTGACTCATTCTTCTAACATGTGCTCCGGTCTCGTTGTCTTTGTATTCACCTGCTCTGCCTAGTATCTTGAATATTTCCATATTCAAGTTTTCAAGTTCTGATGTTCTAAGAGCAACTAATCTCGAAAGTTCTTTCTGTGTATGAGCTAGTATCAACTGTGACTTGACTCTTGCTTTTACTACTACTGGTTTTATTGGTTTGTGTATATAATCTACTGCACCTAATTCAAAACCCTTAGCCTCATCTATCACTTCGTGGTCAGCAGTAACAAATATTATCGGTATTTCAGCAGTTTCTTTGGTTTTCTTTAGCTGTTTGCATACTTCAAATCCATCCATTTGAGGCATCATTATATCAAGCAATATTAAATCTAT
>JAOAQY010000065.1 GCA_025210965.1 Tissierellales bacterium | reverse complement strand
TTTCATCTCATGAGTGTGAATCGTTATATCCATATAACCATAAGGAGTAATATACTTGCTCTCAGTAGTTTCTTTTAGTTTATATATCATTGCAGAATCGTGATCTGTGTATCTTATGATTTCAACAACATCTTCCGATTCGTCTACTTTTATAAGTGTTTTAACACCTTCCATACCAGATAGTTCCGTTTCCATGTACGTGTAGTATTTTTTACCACCTTTTTGTGCAAACTTACCCTCTGTAACAAAATCCACCTGCTCTGAATCATTCATGTTTTTTTGGTGGGCTTTTATAGTAATCCTAACAGGTTTCATCTGTAGTCCTCCCTGAATCTAATTCTTGAAAAATCCCCTTGTTGTGATGTACTTCTTTTATACACTCTATGGTTTTTTGTAAAAATGTCTGTCCAACGCTTTTAAAATTCTCTACATCATCACTGACAAAAAAGTTCAAGCTACCAAGACCTTTTTGCTCGTTTAGCCATTCTTCATCTTTGAGATATCCCTTTAATTGTTTTGATGTTTCAAACGCTGGACTTACAAGTCTCACTCCATCTCCTACAACTTTTTCTATAGTATACCTAAGTATAGGGTAGTGAGTACATCCCAAAACCAATGTATCTATTTCATAATCTTTTATATCCATTAAATATTTTTTTGCAGTCAGATACGCCACGTCAGAATCTCCCCAGCCCTCTTCTGCTATCTGAACGAACAGCGGACACGCTTTTCCAACTATCTCTATATTTGAATCTAGCATAAGTATTTTTTTCTGATATTCACCACTGTTTATAGTTCTTCTAGTCGCAATTACACCTATTTTGCCATTTTTGCTGACTTTGACAGCTGCTCGTGCACCAGGTTCTATAACGCCAAAAACTGGCACATCATATCGTTCTTTCGCCTCTTCTAAAGCACTAGCTGTAGCACTATTACATGCAATAACAAGGGCTTTCACACCCCTTTCTACTAGAAAATCTAAGCATTCAAATGTATAGCGTTTAACTGTTTCTTTCGATCTAGTACCATATGGTATCCTAGCTGTATCTCCAAAATATATGAAATCTTCATTCGGAAGCAAGCTTATGAGTTCTTTCAAAACCGTAAGTCCTCCGATACCAGAATCAAATACTCCTATAGGTTTTGTATTCATGAAATCACTCTCCTGCGTTTTGTTGATTTTCAAGCGTTTTTATATGATCTTTTATAAAATTCTTTATCTGCTGAATGTGAGCCTCGGCAGCACATCTAGCTCTCTCTTCATCTCTCGAAACTATAGCCGCTATGAGTTCTCTATGCTCTTTTATGATATCTTCAGCATTTTGAGTTGCCGTCAAATACGTAACTCTAAATTGTTGTACTTTTTCACTAAGCCCATCAACTAAATTCATAAGTATATGGTTATTAGCTGATTCAAATATAATCTCGTGCATTTCCTTATCGTATCTAATAAGCTCATCTCTATCCATAGCTTGAGCCGCATTTTCAAATGCATTTGCTTTATTTCTCATTCTGTCTAAATCTTCTTCACTCATATACTTTGCTGCCATTCTCGCTGCTAGCCCTTCAAGCGATGCTCTGACTTCTAGTACTTCAACTATATCTTGAAGTGACATTTCCGATACGTAAGCTCCTTTTCTAGGAACCATAGTAACTATTCCCTCTAATTCTAATTTTCTGATAGCCTCTCTAACAGGGGTTCTACTAACACCTAATTTCTCTGCTAATTGAACTTCCATGAGTCTCTGACCAGGTTTCAAGTCACCATCAATAATTGCCTTTCTAAGTGTTTCAAATACCACATCTCTCAGTGGCTTGTAATTATCCAAGTTTATCTTATTTAATGAATCCATATTATTTTCCCGTCTTTGCTCCTGCAAAAACGCCTCCTCTCAATCTCTATATTTTATTTTCTTGTGTGCATTGTGTAGTATGTATTATATGGTCTTAGATTTGATAACTGTAGCATATTCATCTTTTATGTCTCTATAGCAAGATTCTAATTTGTCTTCATCGTCAAATAGTGCAAATACAGTCGGGCCACTCCCGCTTATCATTGCTTTTAACGCCCCTTTACTCTCCAATAAATCCATCAAAACCCTAAGGTCTTTGTGCTCAGATTCTGTAACATCACCGAGTACATTGTGCATAGATTTTACAAGTTTCTCTAAATCGCCGTCTTCTATGGCTTTCATCGCCGCTCTCGTGTCTGGTTTTGTATGATTTACTTTAAGGTCTAGTAATTTAAATACACTTGGTGTTGAAACCGCGTACCCAGGGTTAACTACGAGTATTAAATGGTCTTTAAAACTCTTTAATCTTGTCAATTTTTCTCCAATACCTTCCGCCAATGCAGTTCCCTTAAATATGCAAAATGGAATGTCTGCTCCTAATTTCACGCCCAACGAAATCATTTTTTCTATGCTCAATCCTAGATTCCAGTGCTCATTCAATGCTTCGTATGTAGCCGCTGCATCAGCACTGCCTCCTGCAAGACCTGCCGCTATTGGTATGTTTTTTTCAATGTTTATGCTTACTGGTTTGACTTCAGGTTTTAACATTTTGAGCTGATTATATACCTTATAAACTAGATTATCTTCACCAATGGGTAGTTTTGATGAACTAGTCGTAAGTTCAAATTTTTCGCTATCTTCCACTGTTATGCGGTCACAGAGGTTTATGCTTTGCATGATCATAGCCATATCGTGGTATCCATCATCTCTTTTTCTTAAAACGTCTAGTGTCAAATTAATCTTTGCGTAGGCTCTTTTTTGTGTTTTTTTCATACAATCGCCCCCAAAATTCATTATATCATATGAGTTTCTGGCTTGCATACAAAAATCACACATCATTTTTAGTTTCTAACAAATTTGAGATGTACATACAAAAAAGAGAGCTCAACGCGCTCTCTTCCATGTCATTTATGTCTAAATTATCTCTTGCTGTTCACACTCTTCACAAACTGTCAATTCTACTGTAGATGTCAATATATCCGAATAACTATAGCTAACACGTCTTGACTGCTCATACGCACCTTCTACAACTATTGTGAAAACGCTCGGATATGCACTCTCTATGATGCCCTCGTTAACAACAATCTTTTTTCGTCCTTTGTCAGCTTTGAGTTTAACTCTAGAACCAACATGATCTTGAACATTTTGTCTGATCGTCATAAGTCGATTAAAATTATTTGGCAAATGATCACCTCATCTCGTTATTTTATGACAAATTTATATTTGAATTTTATCACAATTTTGATTTTTTGTCAAACTTAACAGAATATTGTAATACTAAGTACATAGCTATGTCAAGAAGTTTTTTTACATAGATTTTACATATTATTCACAATATATTTTTATTTTACAACCTCCACTTACACATACACTAGATGTAGTGGCTGTAAATAATTTCAAATCACATTCAACGAATAATCCATGTATGTATTTTTTTATGTTTTTCAAATAAATCGCTAAAAATGAATTATGATACCCTTCATTTTTTCACTGTGTTAATTGTTCAAATCGATAATATTAGTTGATTGTTGTAGATTCAAAGAGGTATAATAGTAATGATTACAAATAATGACAGTTTTCATTTTTTCAAAGGAGGTTTTATACATATGAAAGGTACCGTTGTTTCAGCTTGGATTAAAACTTGTAGGAGAGTTTTTGGACACGATTTAACACGAGAAGCTCAAGAAATGGCCAAAATGAATCCAGATCATCTTTATACTCCAACTGAAGATGTCGAAGATACCCTTCCAAATCGAATGGTGGAGTATATCGCAAAAAAGAAAAGCATAAGCGTTTATGAAGTTTGGAAAACAATAGGCATTGACAATATCATATCGTTCCAGGAAGATTATCCCGGATTTTTCAGGCACGACAATCTCTATTCTTTTTTGAGGTCTATGTATGATGTCCATGTTGTCGTTGTAGAAAAAATTCCCGGAGCTAAACCTCCAATTTTGGGAGTTCATCCTATAGATACTCATAAAGCCGAAATGACTTATAAATCAACAAGGGGTATGTTTGGATATTTTCACGGTTTGATAGAAGGTGCTGCAAAACATTTCGGAGAAAAAATACATGTTGATGTGATAGAAAAGTCAAATGATTATACAAAAATCAATATTACATTCGAAGATCAAATTTATTTCAAGAAAAAATATCCGCTAAATAGATTTCTATCTCTTGGTTTTATAAGAAAAATCGAAACTAAAATAGCTGTAGGTTCTCTGTTGTTCGCTGGAATACCTAGTGTCATACTCTCAAACTGGCTATCTGGTTATTCTATCGCAGCTGCTAGCATCGTACTTTATTTCATAGCAAATCAAATAATTGGAATGATTCTAATGATGCCTAAATCAGCTATATCAGAACAACTTAAAACTATGAGTGAGCGAAATTATTCTGTAGATTTTAATATATCAACTAAGGACTGCTTTGAAAACATAAATGAACTAGTTAATGATTACAAAAACACTCTAAAAACTGATTTCGTAAGGTTTAACGCTCTTACAGATGAGCTTAATAGTTTTGGACAAAGATTCAACGAGATATCTAGAACACTTTCAGACACTGCTGAAGAAATAGCAGATGTGGTAGATCAAGTTGCAGAAGGTGCTGTTAATCAAGCTGAAGAAACAGAGAGTTCAGCATCACTACTCTACACAAATATAGACACTCTAAATAGAATCGTAGATATGGAAAATGAGGGTAAGGATAATCTAGAATCAACAGTTACAATGATAAATGCGAGCTATGGTGATTTAAGTCGCACATCTCAAAATCTCGAAAAAATGATGGGTGAGTTTTTCACTGTAAAGGAAAATTCTGTGGAATTACAGGAAAAAGCTAAGGATGTTACTGAAATAGTTTCTACCGTAGAAGCGATTTCTAACCAAACTAATTTGTTAGCTTTAAATGCTGCTATAGAAGCTTCACGTGCAGGTGAAGCTGGACGTGGTTTTGCCGTTGTTGCCGAAGAAATTCGAGGGCTTGCAGAACAAACAAATAGAGCTGTGCAGGATATAAATGAAAATCTACTTTCATTTATAGGCGACATCGACTCTCTAGGTTCACAGGTCTTGAATCAATACAATGTGCTTGTTACTGAAAATGAAAGTCTACAACATGTTGCAACTAACAACAAAGACGCTGTAGATGCCATAGATAAGGTTTCTCAGACTCTAATAAAAATGATTGATGATTTGACTCATGAAACAGAAGCTATAAATCAATTGTCTGGAAATATACAAAATCTAGCTGCCATTGCAGAAGAAAATGGTGCTTCTTCTGAGGAAGTAAGTGCGAATGTCACTACCTTCACTTCAGAACTTCAGAATATGATAAAAAATATAGAGCAGTTTAAGGTTGTAACAGAAGGATTCAGTGAGGATTTAGGTAAGTATCAAATGTAAAAACACGTAAATTCTATCTATCAATTAAAACCCGCTAGGCTTGTGGCAGGGTAAAACAATACCTTTTTTATAGGTTTAGTGGGGGAATATGTCACATAAACAATACACGTATCACACATTATTCATATAAGTTTGTATTATACTAAATGTGCAACACAATTAAAACCCAATAACAAACCCTAGAAAACTGAATGCAGTTTTCAAAAACCAAAACCCAATGAAATCCCCCAGAGCTAATAGCTCTGGGGGATTTCCGTTTCAATGTTTTTCTTATTATTTTTTGAGAATCAAATTTTGTGCTATAATAAAACTGTAGTTTCAAAAATGAAAACGTTTACCCTTTGTATTTACAGGAGCTTTTATTATGTATAAAAAAATATTTATGTTACTCTGCGTTGTGCTTTTTTTGAGTCTTTGGATTGGAAATGAGTACGTTAAAATGCACTATAATCTTTCTCTAATAGAATATTTAAAAGACGACTCTGAACTTAGTCAAGATGAGATTAATTGGCTAAATAAAGAAGATGTATTGATTTATGGAGCTAATTACAAGTCTCCACCCCTAAGATCTATAAATGAAAAAACTGGGCAATATGAAGGTCTAGTAGTTGATTATATAAGACAGCTCTCACTAGAATTGGGTTTAAATATTCAGTCTAAGCCTCTTATATGGCATGATTCTCTAACTCAATTAGCTGAAGGAAAAACTGACTTTTGTGATATGTATATATCTGAAGAACGAAGTAAGAATTTTGATTTTTCACTCCCCGTTTACTATCAACGCGGAGTTATTGTCGTGGCTAAAAATACAACTGAAGTAACATCGTATAAAGATTTAGATGGCAAAAAAATAGCTGCAGTTAAAGGTGATTACGCTTTCGAATTTGTAGATCTTGAATCATTAAATGTATCAAAATTAGAGTGTAAAGATTTAAAAGAGGCCATCGAAGCGCTCTCAGCAGGAAAAGTCGATGCTGTTTTAGGTGATGAATCTGTTATAAATTACTATATGATTCAAATGAATCTCAGCTCTGATTACATAATACTTGACGATGCTCTTTATGAACGACCTGCAGTATTCGGTGTAAAAAAAGGAAACGATAAATTATTAAGTATTTTAAATAAGGGTATTCGAAGATTGAATCAAAAGGGCTCTTTAGACAAAATTTACGAAAAGTGGTTTGGAATAACTCCACTTATAACAAAAGATAAGAGTCAAGAAAAATATATACTTATAACAAAGTCATTAATTGCATTTATATTGTTTCTAGGCATTAGTTTTTACGTGCTAAACATAGAACTAAAAAGAGAAGTTGTAAAGAGGACTAGAGAACTTTCTATATCAAAAAATGAGCTACAAACAACATTTGATGGTTTGACATACCTCATGGTTGTTATAGATAGAAATTGTATTGTAAAAGAAGCAAACACCGCTCTCTGTAAACAAATACGGTATCCGAAGGAAAAAGTTATCAATCATCATTGCACTTCCATAAATGGTATTTTAGGCACGGATTGTTCTAATTGTCTCATGAAACAATCTTTTGAAGAAAACCGACAATTGTCTAAGGAAATAGAATATGAAAATAGAACTTATAAAGTAACTACATTTTTGTTAGAGACATTTCCAAATCTAGTAGATAGGGTATTGGTAATGATAGAAGACATCACCGATTCTAAGATAAAAGATCAAATCATGCTGCAATCTAGTAAAATGGCTGCCATAGGTCAGCTTGCTTCTGGTGTTGCACATGAGATTCGAAATCCACTTGGACTTATACGAAATCATTGCTACCTTATGAAAAATAGTTTAGATGAACCAGATGAACTGAGCGATTCTATATCGTCTATAGAATCCTCTGTAAATAGAGCAAATAAAATAATAACCAATTTGCTTGATTTTTCAAGATTGACTGGAAATGAAATTCAATCTGTAAATATTTATAATTTTTTAGAAGAACTTTCGGTTCTAAATTCAAAGAACTTTGCTAAAAAGAGAATTAATTTTTCTATTGATTTCGATAAAAATCTAATTCTCGATTTAAATACAGAATCTCTAAAGCATATTTTAATCAATCTAATAGAAAATGCTACTGATGCTATAAAAATTGATGGCAATATAAATATAAGTGGTTACTATAAAGACGATATACTAACTATGCAAGTCTCTGATGATGGTGTAGGCATGGATGAAAACACTATATCAAATGTTTTTAATCCTTTCTTTACAACAAAGGGCCCTCAACAAGGAACTGGTCTTGGACTGTACATCACCTACACAGAACTTGAAAAAATGGGTGGTAGAATATCTGTCGAAAGCAAATTAAATGAAGGAACCACATTTACTCTAGCAATTCCTAGTCATAAGGAGGATATAAACCATGACAAAAAACTTTAGCGTTTTAATAGTTGATGATGAAGCTGCTTATAGAAGCGTTTTATCTAAAATACTTTCTAAAAATGGCTATAGCTCACAAACTGCCGAAAGTGGGAAAGACGCACTAGATATGCTTAAAAAACAGCACTTTGATTTAGTTTTAACTGACTTAATAATGGGTGGTATGACCGGTATGGAGCTTTTAGAAACTATAAAAAGTGAATTTACAAAAACCGAAGTCATAATGATAACCGGTCACGGTACTATAAAAAATGCTGTAGAGGCTATAAAAAAGGGAGCTTTTTCTTATTTCATAAAGGGAAATGATCCCGAGGAACTTTTGCTTGAGATACGTAAAATTTCAAAGCTTATTACGCTTTCTAACGAAAATTTAGGTCTGAAATCTAGTAATTCTGACGATATACTCTTAAGTTCTAAAAACAAAGCTTTTTCAAAGTTATTAGCAACTGCTAAAAAAGCTGCACAGAGCGATGCAAACATACTTCTTCTAGGTGAATCTGGAGTAGGTAAAGAAGTGTTTGCGCATTACATACATCAAGCTAGTTTGCGCAAAGATATGGCATTCGTGCCAGTCAATTGCCATGCTTTTCAAGATACTTTATTGGAGTCAGAATTGTTCGGACACAAAAAAGGAGCTTTCACTGGGGCAAATGAGGACAGAATCGGCAGATTCGAGAGTTCTGATGGTGGAACACTATTTTTAGATGAAATTGCTGATACTCCTCTTTCTACTCAAGTAAAATTACTTAGGTCTATCGAAACTCATCAAATCGAGCGTTTAGGCTCTAATCAGATTATAAATGTCAACTTTAGACTAATAGCCGCAACAAATAGAGATATAAAAGAAATGACTTTAAATGGAGATTTTAGAGAAGATTTCTATTATAGAATAAGCACCATAACATTGGAGATACCTCCTTTAAGAGAGCACCGTGAGGATTTACCTGACTTAATTGATTTGTTCATATCTAGATATTCAGATGCTACTAAGAAAAAAATCAAAGGTATGGAAGCTAACGTCAAAAAACTTCTACTCAGTTATAGTTATCCTGGTAATATACGTGAACTTAAAAACATAATAGAACGATTAGTTGTTCTTTCAGATGATGGTTTTCTAAAATATGAAGATTTACCTCTTTTGGACTTAGAGTCTCATGCA
>JAOAQY010000064.1 GCA_025210965.1 Tissierellales bacterium | reverse complement strand
CAAAATCTTGTCGGCAGGCGATAAATCAGCCACACCAGCGACGATAATAGCTGGGGTAATACATCCTACAATCATTGCCACAACGTGCTGTAAGCCTAGTGGAATGATTTTCTTAAGAGATGGTTTCCCATCATAACTAAAAACTGCTGCATCTTGATTAGTAGAACTCATAAAAAAAGACCTCCTTATGGACACAAAAGAAATAGTTCGAATATTCAATAATTACTGGTTAAAAAAATAATTAATTTAAAAGGTAACTACTCTAAAAAGCAAATACTAGAATAACTACAACAAATACTAGTAAAAAACTAGTTAAAAAACTATCAATCGAGAACAGAACTATCCCAAACACCCCCATGTTAAAGCATCCACATCCAATAAAGGACAACACAAGGGAAAGTATCCCCTGTGTGATAGACTACACACAGGGAAAACAGCACCCCTCATGTCGTCCTAAATCCCAAACATCCAATTTCTAATCTTTAGCTTTTATTTCAAGTGTTTTGCCTGTATTTCAAATTTTAGCGTCTCAACTATAATGTCAAAATGGTTCTTAAAAAGCGATAATCATACTTAGCTTTTTAGCTTTCTTAGTTTTCTTAGCTTTCTTAGCTTTATTACTTAACTCTTCTTGCTTTTCCGCTATTTTCAAGCATTGCAAGAACTTCTTGAGGATTCTTGATCTTGCTAAGGAAGATCATAGAAGCGATAGCATATGGCTTGAAGCTAGCTTGTTTGTAAAGTGGTTTTCTGTATCTATCAAATACAGAAGCTTCTACTTCACCTTCTTCACAGCTAGTGCCAGTGATATCAGCAGGTAAGCAGTGTAAATAAAGAGCTTTACCGTCTTTTGTAGTTTTCATAAGCTCTTCAGTACATTCCCAATCTTTGTGATTAGCATTTTGAGCAAGCAATTCTTTTTCAAGAGCATCTATGCCAGCTTGGTCGCCTTTAGCGTATAGATCAGTACGTTTTTCCATAGCAACAAATGGAGCCCAGCTCTTTGGATAAACGATATCAGCGTCTTTGAAAGCTTCTTCCATAGAATTAGTTTTAGTGAAAGAACCACCAGACTCTTTAGCATTTTTCTTAGCAACTTCTTCAACATCGCTCATTACTTCGTATCCTTCAGGATGAGCTAATACTACATCCATACCGAAACGAGTCATAAGGCCGATAACACCTTGAGGTACAGAAAGTGGTTTACCATAAGATGGAGAGTAAGCCCATGTCATAGCAAGTTTTTTACCCTTAAGATTTTCAACTCCGCCAAACTCATTGATAAGGTGAAGCATATCAGCCATACATTGAGTTGGGTGGTCGATATCACATTGTAAGTTAACTAGAGTAGGTCTTTGCTCTAAAGTACCTTCTTCATTACCAGATTTAACAGCTTCAGAAACCTCTCTCATGTAAGCATTTCCTTTGCCAATATACATATCATCACGAATACCGATTACATCAGCCATGAAAGAAATCATGTTAGCAGTTTCACGAACAGTCTCACCATGTGCGATTTGAGATTTACCTTCTTCCAAATCTTGAACTTCAAGTCCTAATAGATTACAGGCAGAAGCATAGCTAAAGCGAGTACGAGTAGAATTGTCTCTAAATAGTGAAATACCAAGTCCACTGTCAAAAAGTCTAGTAGAGATATTGTTTGATCTAAGAGTTCTAAGAGCTTCAGCTACAGTAAAAGTTGCTTCGATTTCATCATCAGTTTTCTCCCAAGTTAAAAGGAAGTCATTGTTGTGCATGTTTTCAAAATTCAATTTGTTTAATTTTTCGATATACTTGTCCATTAAAGCCATAATAGTCATCTCCTCTATATTTAAATGATTAATTTTTAACGATTTATTAGTTTAAAAAGCTCGCCAGCGTAGCTAATTTGAAACTAGTGGCGAGCACCTATTTCTATTTATTGTTTTTGCAATAAGTAGTAGGAAGAGCAGCGTAAACAGCAGCGCATCTTACTAAATCTTCTTTCCAAGTCTTTTCATTTGGAGCATGAGCTTCCTCTTCTTTACCAGGACCAAAACCGATGCAAGGAATTCCATATCTACCCATGATAGAAACACCATTTGTAGAGAATGTCCATTTATCAACTACAGGCTCGCCGTACATACCTTTGTAAGCTTCGACCATAGCTTGAGTTTGAGGAGCATCTTCTGGGATAACCCAAGTTGGGAAATAGCAATCAGTAGGATAAACTAAGCCAGTATAGCTTGGACGATCATACTTGTACATAGTTACCTCTGCATTGTATTTCTTAGCGAATGGAAGATTTCTAACTTCTTCAAGAGCTGACTCATAAGTCTCGCCATCAGTTAATCTACGGTCAAGAGAAACAGCACACATATCTGCTACAGCGCAGCGTGATGGAGAGTTGAAGAAAATTTCAGAAACAGTGATAGTACCTTTTCCAAGGAATGGATCTACGTGAAGTTTTTCATTTAAATCACGAACTTCTTGAAGGATATCTGCCATTTTATAAATAGCATTGTCTCCACGCTCAGGAGCAGAACCATGGCAAGAGATACCCTTAACTTCAGCTCTGATTTCCATACGTCCACGATGACCTCTATAAATATTTCCGTTAGTAGGCTCTGTGATAACGACAAATTCAGGAGTTACCTTGTCTTCGTTGTGGATATATTGCCAGCAAAGACCGTCACAGTCTTCTTCTTGAACAGTACCAGTTACAAGTACTTGATAATCATCATTTAAAAGACCCATGTCTTTCATGATTTTAGCGCCGTAAGTAGCAGAAACGATACCACCTAATTGGTCAGAAGCACCGCGGCCACCGATTTCAGTTTCATTTTCATAACCTTTGTATGGGTCGAACTCCCAGTTACCCATTTCACCAAGACCAACAGTATCGATGTGAGCATCGTATGCAATCAAAGTTTTACCAGAACCCATGTAACCAAGAACATTACCCATTTTGTCGATTTCTACCTTGTCAAAACCAAGCATTTTCATTTCTTCAGCGATTCTATTGATTACGCCTTCTTCCTCAGCACTTTCACCAGGAATAGCAATCAAATCTCTCAAGAATTTAGTCATATCCTTTTCATAACCTTCAGCTTTAAGCTTAATACCATTAAAATCCATCATTATTTCCTCCTTAGAAATTTCCAAAAATTTTATAGAGATCTATTAAAGTAATTAATATTTAAACTAAAATTCAGAACATTGTCCTTTCCAAACTATATTCTTATATATTTCAGGGTCAGTATCGCCCTCAGTAGAGAAAAGCACTACCCTAGAATTTTCATCAAGTTTTAGAGCTGCTTTTAAATCTTTTAAAGATTCATTTGTCATGATTTCATAAAGCATACCCATAGTAACTGCACCAGATTCACCAGAAACTACTTTTTCATCGCCTCTAAAAGGTGCTGCTAATATTCTCATACCATTAGCAGATATAAAATCAGGACAAGAGATGAAGAAAGAACTATTATTTTTTAGGATATCCCAAGATATCGTATTAGGTTCACCACATGCAAGTCCAGCCATTATAGTTTGCATATCGTCATCTACTATTCTGATGTTTCCATCCTTAGCAGCAGCAGAACGATATATACAATCTGCTTTATTTGGCTCTACTACAGTAACAATAGGTGGATTCTCAGGATAAGCATTTGCAAAGAAACCTTGAACTGCACCTGCTAGAGAACCAACACCCGCTTGAATAAATACATGAGTAGGTCTTTGGCATCCATAGCCATGAAGCTGATCATTAGCTTCTTTTGCCATAGTGCCATAACCTTGCATAATCCAAGTTGGAAGCTTTTCATAACCTTCCCAAGCAGTATCTTGAACTACTACTGAATTAGGAACTTTAGCAGACTCAGCTACGGCAATCCTTACACACTCGTCGTAATTAACTTCTTCTATAGTAGCTGTTGCATTTTCTTTTTGTATATTTTTAAGTCTAGTTTCAGAAGAACCCTTTGGCATGTAAACAACAGATTTTTGACCTAATTGATTAGCAGCCCAAGCAAGTCCACGGCCATGATTACCATCTGTTGCAGTGTAGAAAGTAGTTTGACCAAACTCTTTTTTTAGTTCATCAGAAACTAAATAATCATAAGACATATCTGATATATCTTTATTCAATCTTTCAGCGATGTATCTTCCGATAGCATATGAACCACCAAGCACTTTAAATGCATTTAGTCCAAATCTATAAGATTCATCTTTCACATATAAATTTTTAAGTCCCAAAAACTCAGCCATATTATCAAGTTTTGCTAGTGGAGTTTCACTGTATTGTGGAAAACTCTTGTGAAAAGCAAAAGCCTCAGCCACGTGTTTTTCAGACATTAGTTCTAATTGTTTGTTTTCTGTTTTGGGAAGCTCATTTGCAACCCATTTTAAATCGTTCATATCAAAACCTCCTAAAAGAATATGAAAATGAAACTGCTAGAATTTTTAAAATATTTCTTGAATTCAGTATAGCACAAAAAAATTGGAAATCAATAACTTTTTACAAAAAAATTTTTTTCTTACAAAAATTTTTTTAAAAATCAATTGACTACATTAACGGCACAATGATAGAATGAAATTAGAAAAGTAAGAATTGTTACTCAATTTGGTAATCTTAATAATAAATGGCTTTTGTATTTATATGATTAAGTGCTTACTTAAACTACTTGTGGGAGGTTTGTATATGATAATCATAGGAAATGGAAAGGTACTTACTAGAGATGCTGACAATACATTTTTGGAAGACGGAAGTGTATGTGTAGAAGGTAATGTAATAGTCGACATTGGAAGTACTAAAGAGATGCAAGAGAAGTACAAAGATGCAGAATTTGTAGATGCAAAAAAAGGAGTAATAATGCCAGGTATGATAAATACCCATCATCACATCTACAGTTCATTTGCTAGAGGAGCTGCTATAAATGGCTACAACCCTCAAAATTTCAATGACATATTAGAGGGAATGTGGTGGAAAATAGATAGACTTCTAACACTAGAAGATACTAAATACAGTGCATATGCAACATATTTAGATTCAATCAGAAATGGTGTTACGACAGTATTTGACCATCATGCTAGTTTTGGCTCTATAGAAGGCAGTTTATTTGAAATATCAGATGTAGCAAAAGAATTAGGAATCAGAACATCACTTTGCTATGAAGTATCTGACAGAGATGGCGAAGAAAAAATGAAAGCATCAGTTAAAGAAAACGTAGACTTCATGAAACACGCCAAAAAAGATGAGACAGATATGCAAAAAGGTATGATGGGACTTCACGCATCATTTACTGTAAGCGACAAGACATTAGAGCATTGTGCTAATAGCATGCCATATGATGGTGGATATCATGTTCACACTGCAGAAGGTATAGGCGATGTACATGCTTGTCTTAAAGAACACAACAAGAGAATAGTAAACAGATTCTTTGATTTTGACATATTAGGAAAGAAAACAATAG
The DNA here is from genome assembly GCA_025210965.1 of Tissierellales bacterium. Taxonomy (NCBI): domain Bacteria; kingdom Bacillati; phylum Bacillota; class Tissierellia; order Tissierellales; species Tissierellales bacterium. The sequence continues at coordinate 3,288 of JAOAQY010000064.1, read as the reverse complement.
CAGTTCACTGCATACACACAAATCCTAATGAAATGGAGCTAATCAAGGAAACCGATACAATGGTAGTTCACAACCCAGAATCAAACATGGGAAATGCAGTAGGATGCACTCCAGTATTAGAATTTGCTAAGAGAGGTCTTACGGTTGGAATGGGAACAGATGGATACACTAGCGATATGTTTGAATCTATGAAAGTAGCAAATGTGCTTCACAAACATCACAATTGCGACCCTACAGTAGCTTGGGGCGAAGTTCCACAAATGCTATTTGAAGGCAATCAAAAAATAGTAAATAGATTCTACGAAAAACCACTAGGTGTACTTGAAAAAGGTGCATATGCAGACGTAATAGTAGCAGATTACGATCCACTAACACCATTTAATGCTCAAAACGCAAACTCACACATACTATTTGGATTCTCAGGTAGATCTGTAACTCACACTATGATCAATGGTAAATTAGTAATGAAAGATAGAGTGATACTAGGAGTAGATACAGAGCGTATAATGGCAAAATGTAGAGAAAACGCATCTGAACTATGGAATAGAATCAACGCATAATAGATCCAAATAAGACGCCAAGCTTATAAAAACTAGGTGGAATCAAAAGACTATATATATAGGAAGAAAAATTTAGGAGGGGACCTTAATATGGGCGATAGAATGACACCGATCCCATTCGATCAATTGATGGGATGGATACTTGAAGAAAATGAGAAGTACGGAAAAATATTTGGAGTAAACCACACATTCAAAAGTGAAGATGGAAAAAAACTAGAATTATTTGGAGAAAAAATAGAAACTCCTTACGGACCAGCTGCAGGTCCACATACACAGCTTGCACAAAACATCATAGCAGCATATGTAACCGGAAGTAGATTTTTTGAACTTAAGACAGTACAGACATTAGATGGAGAAGACTTGCCAGTTTCTAAGCCATGTATCAATGCCTCAGATGAGTGTTACAACGTAGAGTGGTCTACAGAACTCACTGTCCCACAAGCATTTGATGAGTACGCTAAAGCTTGGTTTGCACTTAAACTACTTTCAAAAGAATTTGGATTTGGGGATCCAGATGGATTCGTATTCAACATGAGTGTTGGATATGACTTTAAAGGAATTACATCGGAAAAAATAGACAGATTCATAATGTCATTAAAAGAAGCTAAAGATACAGAAATTTGGAATGTCTGTAAAAACTGGGCACTCGAGCACATAGGAGAATTTAAAAATATAGACAAAAACTATGTAGAGACTATATCTTCAGAGATTTGTAGATCAATAACTCTTTCTACACTCCACGGATGTCCAGCATCAGAAATCCAAAAAATAGCAGAGTATTTGATATCGAAAAAAGGATTAAATACATTTGTAAAATGTAATCCTACGCTGCTTGGATATGAATTTGCTAGAGAAACACTAGACAAAATGGGCTATGACTATATCTCATTTGACGACCATCACTTCAAAGAAGACTTGCAATACGCAGATGCAGTGAAAATGATAAAAGAAATGCAAGAGTTAGCGAGCAAGAACGGAGTAATATTTGGAGTAAAACTTACAAATACATTCCCAGTAGAGATCAAAAGAGATGAGCTTCCAGGTGAAGAAATGTATATGTCAGGTAAGACACTTTACCCACTTACTACAGAACTTGCAAGAAGATTATCAAAAGAATTCGATGGAAAAATCAAAATATCATACTCTGGTGGAGCGGACTTTTTCAATATAGACAAATTATTTGACACTGGAATTTGGCCTATAACTATAGCAACTACACTTCTTAAAAACGGTGGATATCAAAGAGGCGTTCAAATAGCTAAAAAATTAAAAGCTATGGATTATGCAAGTAAATACGAAATGGACAATGATAAATTACAATCATTAGCAAATCAGACACTAGAAGATGAAAAACACAAGAAAGCTATAAAACCTATTCCTAGAAGAAAACTAGATACAAAAGTACCTCTAGTGGATTGTTTCATAGCATCATGTAAAGAGGGATGTCCTATACATCAGGATATACCAGAATACATTCATTTAGTAAGTGAAGGAAAACACTATGAAGCGCTAAAAGTAATTACAAAGAAAAACCCACTTCCATTTATCACAGGAACTATTTGTAGTCACGCATGTATGAACAAATGTAGCAGACAATTCTGCGACGAATCAGTTCATATTAGAGATATAAAATTAGAGGCTGCAAAAGGAGCATATGATAAACTACTAGGTGAAATCAAAAAAGGAAGCCAAAAGGGAAGTAGCGTAGCAATCATAGGTGGCGGAACTACTGGTATAGCAGCATCACACCTTCTTGCTAGAGAGGGAATGAAAGTTACTGTATTTGAAAAGAAAAATGAACTAGGCGGAATCGTAAGACAGGTAATTCCTGAATTTAGAATAGGAAGCGAATCAATCGCAAACGATATAAAACTTGCAGAAAAATTGGGAGTAGAATTCGTTACAGGTTCAGAACAAAATTCTGTAAAAGATTTGAAAGCTAAAGGATTTGATCATGTTATATTTGCTATAGGAGCTTGGAAACCTGGAAGAGTGAGACTTGAAGGTCAAGACCCTATGAATGTAATAGAATTCTTAGAGAAGATAAAAAATACTCCAAGTGAAATGAATCTTGGCAAAAACGTAGCAATCATAGGTGGTGGAAACACAGCTATGGATGCTGCTAGAGCTGCTAAGAGAGCAAATGGAGTAGAGAATGTATCTCTAGTTTACAGAAGAACTAAAAAATACATGCCAGCAGATGCTGAAGAATTAGGTCTTGCACTAGAAGATGGAGTTGAATTCAAAGAATTATTATCTCCAATTCGCTATGAAAATGGCAAGTTAACTTGTGAGATAATGAAACTTGGAGACTTAGATGAAAAAGGCAGAAGAAGACCAGTTGGAACAGGTGAAAATAAAGAGCTTGAAGTAGACACTCTAATAGCAGCTGTTGGAGAGAAAATAGATACAGACCTATACACTAAAAACGGCATAGAACTAAACGAAAAAGGATTTGCTAGAGTAGATGCAAATAGTTTAGAGACAAATGTAGAAAATGTATACGTAGCAGGAGATGGATTAAACGGACCAGCTACAGTAGTTGAAGGTATAGCTGATGCAACAAAAATAGCTAGAGTAATAGTAGAAAAAACTGAAAACAGAGCTATGGACTTATCAGTAGAAAAAATTCAAGGAACTAGAGCAGATGCTATTTCTAGAAAGGGAATATTAGAAATGGGTCAAGCTAGCGGAGAATGCAATAGATGTCTTCAATGTTCTACTGTAT
>JAOAQY010000063.1 GCA_025210965.1 Tissierellales bacterium | reverse complement strand
GAATCGCTTATTTCCAAATTAATATTTTTTAAAGCTTGTCTTTCAAAAGGTGTTCCTTCATTATATATAAAATTCAAATCATTTATTTCTATACTCATATCGCCTTCACCAATTCCTCTATTGTAAGTATTTCTGGATCAAGCTTAAATCCAGTTTTATTCAACTCGTAAACAAGTTCGGTAACTTGCGGTATATCCAGCCCTATAGCTTTCATACGCTCAACATCACTAAATATTTCTTTAGGCGTTCCTATCTTTATTACTTTACCTTTTTCCATTATAACTATTCTATCTGCATTTACTGCTTCGTCCATATAATGTGTAATATGCACTATAGTTTTGTTTTTCTCTCTATTCAATTTTATTATAGTATCTATTACTTCTTTTCTGCCTACTGGATCTAACATTGCAGTAGGTTCATCAAGTATTATAATCTCTGGATCTATAGCTAATACTCCAGCTATTGCTATTCTTTGCTTTTGTCCACCAGAAAGCATATGTGGTGCGTGCTCTTTGTATTCAAGCATTTCTACTGTTTTCAATGATTTATCAACTATTTTTCGTATCTCTTCCGGTTCAATTCCTAAATTTTCCGGACCAAACGCAACGTCTTCTTCTACTATAGTCGCTACTAATTGATTGTCAGGATTTTGAAATACCATTCCAGCTGTTTTTCTTATATTCCAAATTTCCTCAGAATCTTTAGTATTCATACCTTTAACTATAACATCTCCTCTAGTTGGAAGCGAAAGTGCATTTATTTGCTTTGCTAAGGTTGACTTACCTGATCCATTATGTCCTAATACTACCAAAAATTCTCCCTCATATATATCTAGCGTCACATTATCAACCGCTGCAACATCTATTTCTTCGTCATTTTTATACTCATAAGTTAAGTTTTTAATTTCTATGATTTTTTTCATAGTATGTGCTCCTTTTATCGATTATTTTCAATATAAAACCCACATTAAAAAGGATTCCATGCACTATTGTACCAAATTATAGCTAATATATCTACGTTAAAGTAAATTAAATTCGTATATAAATTCCATATGTATTTAGTTTTTAAATAAAAAAAGGGACTAAGCCACTTAAAACTTAGTCCTTCTTCCTATACTAATTCGATAATAGCTACTTCAGCACCATCGCCACGACGAGGTCCCATTTTGTAGATTCTTGTATAGCCACCATTTCTCTCTTGATACTTTGGAGCAATCTCATCAAATAAAGTCGCTACTACTTCTTTATCATAAACAACTGATAGTACCTGACGTCTAGCATGCAAGTCTCCTCTTTTTGCTAAAGTAATCATTTTCTCAGCCATTCTTTTTGTTTCTTTTGCTTTAGGATAAGTCGTCTCAATTCTACCACTTCTTAATAAACTAGTAGTTAAGTTTCTCAGCATAGCCATACGCTGATCTGTTGGACGTCCTAATTTCTTGTTTTTAGCCATCGTTATCCCTCCCTTAGCTTCAAACCTTATTCATCACCTTGTCTCAAGCCTAATCCAAGTTCAATAAGTTTCTTTTGAACTTCTTCGAGCGATTTACGACCTAAGTTTCTAACTTTCATCATGTCTTCATCTGTTTTTCTGCTTAATTCTTCAACTGTATTAATTCCAGCTCGTTTCAAGCAGTTGTATGATCTAACTGAAAGATCTAATTCTTCAATAGTCATTTCCAAAACTTTTTCCTTGATGTCTTCTTCTTTTTCTACCATGATTTCAACATCACTAACATGATCAGTTAAAGTAATAAACAAGTTTAAGTGTTCACTCATAATTTTAGCACCTAATGAAGTTGCTTCCTCTGGAGATATACTACCATCAGTCCAAACTTCAAGTACTAATTTATCGTAGTCTGCACTTTCACCTACTCGAGTGCTTTCGATTTTATAATTCACTTTTTTAACCGGTGTAAATATAGAATCAATAGCGATAACACCAATAGGGTCATTTTCACTTTTGTTCTTTTCAGCTGGCACGTATCCACGGCCCTTCACCATCTGCATCTCCATATATAAATGAGAGTTTGCTTCTAAAGTAGCTATTTTTAAATCTTTGTTTAAAATCTCTACATCTGAAGGTACCGTAATATCGCCTGCCAAAATAGGTCCCGGTTCACTTGTATCAATGATTAGTGTTTGTGGTTCCTCTGTAGTCATATTCGCTGTCATTTCTTTTAAATTTAAAATGATTTCTGTCACATCTTCTGCTACACCTGGAATTGTAGAAAATTCGTGATAAATATTTTGAATTCTAATAGACGATACTGCAGCGCCTGGTAATGAAGATAATAATATTCTTCTAAGAGCATTTCCTAAAGTAATACCATATCCTCTCTCCAAAGGTTCTACTACAAACTTACCGTATGAATTATCTTCTTTTTTTTCAACTAACTCAATTTTTGGTTTTTCTATTTCTATCATCGTGCCCCTCCTTTATCGATATTTAATTGAGGGTGTGAAACAAGACTCTTGTATCACAATTATACTCTTCTTCTCTTAGGTGGTCTACAACCATTGTGAGGAACTGGCGTAACGTCTTTAATCAATGTAACTTCTAAGCCTGCAGCTTGAAGTGATCTGATTGCTGCTTCACGTCCTGAACCAGGGCCTTTAACATAAACTTCTACAGTTTTTAAGCCATGCTCCATAGATTGAGCTGCTGCCTGTTCTGCTGCCATTTGCGCTGCAAATGGAGTTGATTTTCTAGATCCTCTGAAACCTAATTGACCAGCACTTGCCCATGCAATTGCGTTTCCGCTCATATCTGTAATTGTAACAATTGTATTGTTAAATGTCGATCTAATATGTGCCTGTCCTTTTTCGATGTTTTTACGCGCTCTCTTTTTCACACGAGTTTTACGCGCTACTTTTTTTGCTGCCATGTCATTCCCTCCTTTACTCTAGCATTTTAATTATTTCTTTTTCTTCTTGCTAGCGAGTTTCTTAGGTCCTTTTCTCGTTCTAGCGTTGTTTTTTGTATTTTGTCCGCGAACTGGAAGACCTTTTTTATGACGAATACCTCTGTAACAGTTGATATCTCTAAGACGTTTGATGTCCATGATGACTTCTCTTCTTAAATCACCTTCAACTGTGTATTCTCCGATAGTGCTTCTTAAACGAGCAACTTCATCTTCTGTAAGATCTTTAATTCTTGTTTCTGGATTTACATTAGCCTTTGCCAAGATTTCATTTGATCTTGAACGACCGATTCCGAATATATACGTTAAACCGATCTCAACTCTTTTCTCTCTTGGCAAGTCGATACCTGCTATTCTGGCCATTAACTCACACCTCCTATACTATGACTAGCCTTGTACTTGCTTGTGTTTAGGGTTCTCACAAATAACCATTACTTTACCTTTTCTTCTGATAACTTTACATTTTTCACAAATCTTTTTTACTGATGGTCTTACTTTCATTTCGTAATCCCTCCTTATTACTTCTTCCTCCAAGTAATCCTACCTCTCGTTAAGTCATAAGGAGACAACTCGAGCGTAACGCGATCACCAGGAAGAATTCTTATAAAATTCATTCTCAATTTACCTGATATGTGAGCTAGTACTATGTGGTCGTTTTCTAATTTTACCTTGAACATAGCATTTGGTAATGCTTCAACTACAGTTCCTTCTAATTCTATGACATCTTGTTTGGACATAAGGTTTTTTAACCCCCATTCCTTTACTTTTTATATATATCAAGTGTCTTTCTAACTTGCGCATCTTGTAAAGAGCCTGTCTTAATAGCTTCTACAAGTTCTCTTAGAATCGTGTCAGTAACTTGTAAATGCTTGATCTTCTTCCTTTTAGGACGATCAACCATTCTCAAATCCCCGTCCACGACGTGTACATAGCTTTCGTCCACAATTTCAGTGACTATAAACACTCGACCTTTATCTCTTCCAGCTTTAGATTTTACAATCTGAGCTAGTGCAATTGTTTCTGTGGTTAACATCGTAACCTCCTACAATACTGTTAAAATTTCAGGATCATCCTCAGTAATAACAATAGTGTTTTCATAATGCGCTGATAGTTTTCCATCTCTTGTTACAACTGTCCAGTCATCACCTAAGACTTTAACTTGGAAGACACCTTCATTTACCATAGGTTCTATGGCCAATACCATTCCTTTTTTTAATCTAGGTCCTCGATTAGGAAGACCAAAATTAGGTATCTGAGGATCTTCATGCATTTGCTTGCCAATACCGTGTCCAACATAGTCTCTGACAACAGAAAATCCATTTTCTTCGACATATGTTTGAATAGCGTGCGAAATATCAGAAAGTCTATAGCCTTCTCTTGCAAATTTAATTCCTTCAAAAAAGCTCTGCTCTGTAACTTCTATAAGTTTTTTAGCTGTATCTGATATTTCTCCAACTGCTATAGTTCTAGCAGCATCGCCATAATATCCGTCAAATTTAACTACGATATCAACTGAGACAATATCTCCATCTTTGATTTTTCTAGATCCGGGAATCCCGTGAACTACCTCCTCATTGATGGACAAACAAAGCGCTCCTGGAAACCCAGCATAACCCTTTGTAGCAGACACTCCACCTTTTGAAATTATAAACGCTTCAACTTTTCTATCAAGCTCAGCGGTTGTCATTCCAGCACGTATAATCTCAGCTACATATTGATGAGCTTCAGCAACTATTTTGCTTGCTTTTCTTATAGTCTCTATTTCTCTTTGACTTTTTAATTCTATCATTCCTATTCGCTCCCAATCGCTTTAGCAATGTCGCCGAAAACGTCATTGATGGATTGTAAGCCATTTACACTGACTAGTATGCCATGTTGATCATAATAATCAATCAATGGCTTTGTCAATTCATGATAAATATCTAATCTTCTAGTGACTGTTTCTACTGTATCATCTTCTCGTTGATACAGCTTTGCACCGCAAATGTCACACACGCCCTCATTTTTTGGTGGATTATACACCAAATGAAACGTATGCTCACATTCAGTACAAACTCGCCTATTGACAATTCTTTCGATGAGTACTTGATCATCTACTTCAATATTTACCACATGATTTAGCTCTATGTGAAGCTCCGATAAAACTTCATCTAATTCATCCGCTTGAATTGCATTTCTTGGAAATCCATCCAATAGAAAACCGTTCTTACAATCTTCTTTTTGCAATCTATCACGAATAATATTTATTGCAATTTCATCTGGCACTAACATACCTTGATCAATGTAACGTTTTGCAATCTCACCTAATTCAGTCCCAGCTTTGATATTTTGTCTAAATATCTCACCTGTAGAAATATGTGCGATATTAAACTCATTAACTATCCTTGTTGCTTGTGTTCCCTTGCCGGCTCCTGGAGGACCTAATAGAATAACTCTCATATTATTCATCTCCTTTAAACAACCGACCAATCACACGCCTAAACTAGTTAAGAAAGCCTTTATAATGTCTTGTCAACATTTGAGCTTCTATTTGTTTCATAGTTTCTAATGCAACACCTACAACGATTAACAATCCTGTTCCCCCGAAGCCGATTGGATATCCAGCAAGTGTTGTTAATATTGCTGGTAACGTAGCAATCAAAGCCAATGCTAATGCACCAACAATTGTAATTCTAGACAATACACGGTTTAAGTAATCTGCCGTTGGTTTCCCTGGACGAATACCTGGAATAAATCCACCGTTTTGCTTTAAATTATTTGCATAGTCAACTGGGTTGAATTGTATTGCCGTGTAGAAGTATGTGAAGAATATAATCAATAATATATTCACTGTCGAATACACGTAAACACCTGGAGCCTTAGCCTGTGTCAACCATGTCTGTACAAATCTAGTAAATCCACTTTGAGGATCAAAGAAAAATGCTAGAGTTTGTGGAAATGCCAATAACGATGTAGAGAAAATTACTGGTATAACCCCTGCCATAAGGACTTTCAATGGTATATGTGTACTCTGTCCGCCATACATCTTGCGTCCAACTAATCTTTTTGCATATTGAACTGGAATTTTTCTGCTACCATCTTGAATCGCAACAATACCCGCAATAACAAGCAACGCTAATCCTACAAATAATATTACCTGTAAAATATTTAGTGTTCCAGTCATTGCAGCTTGTCCCATATCCATTAACGCGATACGTAACTTAGCTATAATCCCTGTGAAAATGATTATAGAAATACCATTTCCTATTCCATTTTCGGTGATTTGTTCGCCTAACCACATTAAGAAGGCTGTTCCTGCTG
>JAOAQY010000062.1 GCA_025210965.1 Tissierellales bacterium | reverse complement strand
TCATTTTCTTCATGTTTTCCTCCCTAATAACCTTATTATAATATTTTTGTGAAATTCTCTCCCTTTATCGTCGTTTTAAATCATACCAAAGTCACAATAGTAAAGTGTTGTTTTCGTTTAGCACTTTATTGGTAAATTATTTTTTATTTTTAATACGATTATTATGAAATTATGCTCAGAAGTATATTTTCGTAAATTTTTAGCACTTTATTATCAAAAATTTGAGTTTAAAAAATCGGTATATATTAGTCTCTAGATAAAAGCGCACTAAATTTTTATAATAAAAAACCTTAGTAAGATGATTATTTTAAAATCATTCCACTAAGGTTTTATTTTTACAAAATTTAAAGTTTAAACATCTAAATTTTTTTGATTAAATTTTACTATTCTACTGTAATTGTAACTCCAGTAGCATCTATTTTGTTTCCTGCTGCATCTCTGACATTTATAGAACCACCATCATAGAACTTGATTGTTGTTGCTCCATCTATCAAATAACCATCATTATCATTTCCTGCATCTGATTGTAGAACGAGTACAATTTTAGTTGGATCATTCGCATCAAGTGCTATCGAAGCAACATCATTAGCACTAAATGATGCATCACTTAATACTAGCTCATTTTCAGCTGAACTATCTGAACTACTTGACTTTAAGAAATCACCCACTGTACTAGAAGCGAGATTTATCTTTTCACTAACCGTTATTTCAATCTCTTTACCCAATGTATTTGCGTTTGTATACAATCTAGCAGAAGATATAGCAGGAGCTGTAGTATCTTCTCCAATTACTTCTATAGCCGATTGTGTATTGTCTGCCTCTACACCCCATGTTGTTTTAATAGTTGACTTAGCTTTCAATGTCATTTCATTTTCAAACTTTTCTAATTCCGGTGCAGTATTCATAGTATTCATATCTACAGCACCTTCAAATGTCAATGTAACTACCTTTTTCGAATCATCCAATGAAACATTGAATGTTGTTAAATCAGTATTTGTTGGAACTTCAAATGCATCTTTAGTAAGTCCTGTTATAGAAGATTCTTCAAGTTTTTTATTAAATGTTACAACTAGTGCATCTCCACTATCTACTTTACCACTTGCATTTGCATCTTTATATGATGCACTAACAATCTCAGGTTTATCTTCTGATCCTCTTGATATAGCTACTTTAGTTCCACTGTCAGCAGTCATATTAACAGGATTTCCAGCAACATCTGTTATTTTTAACTTATTTGCCTCTGCTAATGTTATTTGATCTCCTACCTTAACATCACTACTTGATCCTAATGTTATTTTAATTTTCTTGTTCCCTGAAGTTGAATCAACCTCTACCGTAGAATTTCCAAGTGTTCTAACCGTATCTTGATCTAATGCATCTTTTATTTCAAAATCACTTGCACTTAAATTATTGATTTTTATCGCTTCATTAAATGTTAGATATAAAATATCTCCCGAAGAAAGATTTTCAGAATTATCCACATCTTGTGTATTTGTACTTCCACTAACTGTAGGAGGAGTTGTATCTGAAGGCACTTGAACTATATTAACATTTGTAGCACTATTGAATTGATCTTTATCAACATTACCATCAATGGCTGTCTTCAAACTCTTAACCAATTTTAAAGTATACGTTCCTGAATTCATCGGATTTGCAAATGTCAATGTTACCTTCTTAGTATTTACATCATAAGCTGCGCCCGTTATTGTAGCTTTGCTATTAGCATCATTTGTCAAATAAAACTCATACGCTGAAGCATCTTCTACAATTGTTTTATTCATCTCTATAGTTTTTCCATCTTTCTCAAAATCAAAACTTACATTTTGTGAACTAGCAGACACATTAGCAAATGCATTTGGAATTTCAGATGGTGCTATCGGTTCATTTTCAATTTCAGCTGTCAAACTAGTAGTTTTAGATTTATTATCCGCTAAATCTCTAAATGCTTCACTTTCTACTGATACTAAATAAGGTGCTGTTTTTGAACTTAGGGCAGTTTTAGTTTGCTCACTCAAAGTAATAACCAAAGATATCTCTTGTCCACTATCTGCAGTATAATCATTTTCTGTAAGTGAAACTCCATTTATACTTATTTTGGTTTCATCTACTTCTGCATCCCCTATTTCAACAGTTTTATCAAAATTCAATGTTAGCTTTCCAGCTCTAGCTGCATATAAAGCTTTTACTATTTTAGGTTCTGTTTTTTCCAATTCAGCAATTCTCTGCTCTGCTGATCTAAGTTTTCTGACTACTGCATCTTCTAAATCTTTGTTTGTATCTTGTCGTAAAAACGTATATGCCACTCTAGCTGCTTTTACCGCATCCTTATCATTTAATGTAATATCTGATAGCTCTGGCAATCTTTGTATTATAAGTCTCGTACATATTACATCACAACCTGCAGGAATTACAAAATCTACCGATCCGCTAAATTCTCTTCCAGATATCATGCCATCTGCTACTGCATCCCAGCCTTCAAACGGTATACCCTTTTCACATAAAAATCCTAATGACATCTTATTTTCTATATCTATGCTATGATTAGAATTTTCTAATGGTATTTTTATCTCTACAGTATCATTTTCTTCAGATTTTGTTATAGTTTTTACAACACTACCATCATTTTTAACATCTTTCATCGCTACAAAACTACCATCTGAAAGTCTGACTGGATTTTTAGTTTGAACTACCCAATGTTTATTTTGTTTCTCAAAATCTATATCTTTTTCTGGATCAAGTCTTATAACTCTATGCCCTCCAGTTATTATTATATCCTTATAAGCTTCTCCATACTCCCCTTGATATTTGACTTTGTCTTTAAGCGGTCTTAAATCTAATACTGAATTTCTCTGTAAATTCAAAGTAGTAAGTTTAGGTAAAGTCATTGCAGGTGCTATATCTTCTACCTCATTTTCATATCCATATAACCACGATAACAATGGAAGATTTGATATTGGAGTTAAATCCTTAACATTGTTTCTACTAAAATTAAATTCTGTTATCTTCGTCATATTTCTCAAAATTGATATATCTTCAACTTCATTTTCATATATATGGAAGTACTCTAAATTTGTTAAATTGCTCAAACTAGATATATCGTATATTTTATTATTTCTTATACTCAAATGCTTCAAACTAGTAATGCCCGACAATGCAGAAACATCAGTCAATTTATTATACATGATTTCAAATTCTTCCAATTTCGTCAGATTTGAAAGAGCTGACATATCACTTATATTATTGTTGTAAATAAGTAATTTTTTAAGTTCTGTCAAATTTCTTAGCGACGATATATCTGATATTTCATTGTAAACTGCATTCAAATCGTTCACTTTTGTTAAATTTTCTATTCCATTCAAATTCTTTATTTTATTGTATCCAACATCCAACGTAGTCAGATTAGGAATGTTGCCAATATTCGCCAAATTTTCAATTTCATTGTTGTCTAAATACAATTCTTCAAGTGATGTAAGACTACTCAAATCTACAACTTCTCTTACTCCATTTTTAGCTAAATTCAAATATGTGATTGATGACATACCCTGTATAGCTCTAAGATCCTTTATCTTATTTCCTGAAAGCATCAATTTTGTAAGCTTTGGCAAATTCTTAAGTTGTGATACATCATTCAATCCACCATTACTAAAGTTAAATGCTTCTAGATTTTCAGCATATTGTAAACCCTCTAAATCATTTATATCCTTTTCATCGCCAGTATCTGGCATTCTCCAGCTATAAATCTTCTTTAATTTCTTTATGTCTTCCACACTAGGCTTGTACGTCTCTGGATCCTGCTCAGTCCATTCAGCACCATCTACTCTATAAGACGATTTATTCAAACACGCTACCACTAATTTCCTTAGCGAATCATTTGGTATAATCTCAGCAACTATTTTCACAATTGCACTTGCAGTATTTCCATTAGATTCACTGGCCGCATATCTCACGTAGTAAGTTCCTGATGAAACTGGAGTTTCACCATCACCACATTGAGTCCATAATTCAGGTGAGGCATCGCTAGCTGTAGCATACTCCATTTCACTAGTAGTATTTGCTAATTTAAACGAATTTCCATCTCTTTGAATAGACACACCATTTGGTGCTTTTTGCTTGTTTTTTACAACTAAATCTGAATTAACCAACTCCACATTAGCATCCCCAGCATTTACTATCTCAGTAACAGAAATATCATCTCCAAATTCTATAGTTACTTTTCCCTGAGCACTTTCCAAAATCTCTATTCTATCAATCCTACCATTTGTGTCTACTTTCATAGATGCTTGTGTTGACAACTTTGCTACATCAGCTGTACCAATTAAAACCGAATTTTCTTCTGCTATTTTTACTTCCCCGATCTTTCCTTCAATCTCTAAGTTCATTGCCTTATTTGCTGAAACTAATTGATCAAATGTAGTACCAATAACTTTTTCTACTGAATCGGTTTCCAGAACCAAATTAGCTTTATTGTTGACTAAATTGATTTCACCAACTCTTCCAACCAATTTGACCATTTCATTAGTATCAATATTTATAGCTGGCTTGCTAGAACCGTTTTCTGTTTCCATTTGAATACTACTACTACCCTCTACGATAATCTCTCTAGCTTTTCCCTTCATAACGAATGTATCTTTAATTGCCTTAACTACAACATCATCTCTGACATCAACATTACATTCAGCACCACCATTTTCCATGTCGACTATCATAGAAGTAAATTCCGCATCATCATTTCCAACTACTTTTATATTACAATTCGAATCTGTATCTAATCTTATATCATTAATTTTTTTAGATGATTGTAAATCTATTACTAAATCATTATTTCTTCTATCATCTACAGTTAAATCAGCATAAAAATCACCTTTGATTGTAATTTTTTCCACTAAACTATTCTCTACTGCTTTTTCAAAATCAGCTTTTGACTCAACCTCTACACTTAATTTTTGAATCGGTGTACTTGGTGTGCTTGGCGTACTTGGTTTCTCTGACTCACCACTTGTCTGAGGTTTTTGAACATTATCCGTCTCTTCAATAGTTACGTTATCATCTACTTCTACTTCTAGCTCTCCCGATTCGCTACTAACTTTTTCTATAAAACTTCCTGGTTTATCAGATTTTATTTTGATTTTACCCTTCTGATTAGCATCAAATTTTAACTCGCCCTTGAGTTTTTTACCATTGAGGTCAATATTAACCATCTGCTTAACCTCTAATGCTACATTTTCTAATTCTATATCAGCATCCAATACTACTTCTGAAATTCTAGAATCATTTATATATTTTTTCAGTGAAGAACTGTCCTTAACTAAAATTTTTCCTTTTTCTGCTTCTACATCAGAATATTGTATAACATTGCCACCTTCATCATGCAATTTTAAATCAACTAACTTTTTTTTGTTTTCTTCTGATATAGTCGATTTATCTTCTATACTAACCAACTCTTCAGTGATTCCACTTATACTATAATAAATCTCTTCACTTTTAAAAATAGCTTCGTTAAGCTCACTTATTGCCCAATCTTGTTCCAAATCCCCTATAGAAAATACATCATCACCTACAACCACTACATCAGCTGGTATGGCACTTGCTCCCGCTCCTAACAGCATCGATGTTGCCAATGCTGTAGATAAAAAATTCTTGCTTCTACTTATTTTCATACTTCCTACTCCCCCTATATTCAAATAAAATCTATAAAACAACGCTTTCACGAGTTTATCATTAATATTCACACTAATCCACCAATATAAAAATATATTATAAATAAAAAAAACACATTTATAATACTTATAATGAATTGCTATTCTACACGTTTTGAGACCAGCCACCCCTTCGCTCTAGTTATCATATAGTCATTTTTTATACAAAAAGCATTCGATAATTGGCTTCATCCTTAACGACTTGATTTTGAACCAATCATCGAATACTCTGTTTTGTAGTTTAATTATGTGACTACTATATAGTTTTTAAATCTAGTTTTATATCTAGTTAGAACTTTCTGGTGCACTTTCGCCACCATCATCTATAGTTATCTTAAGTGTAACTTTCCCTGAAATACTAGCTTCTTTTCCACCAAACATTTTGCTTGAATCCTTAGTATATACAGGGTAGCTAACCTCTACTACACTATCGCTTGGATTTGATAATGTAATTTTTATATCATCTCCATCAATATTTACATTTTGATTCGCATCTATAGTATTTTGTGCAACTGGCTCACCTACTAAACCTTTAAGTGGATTTTTGATAGTAAGCACTCCATCATTTATCATATCTTGAGTTGCTTCTAATTCAATCTTTAGCTTTCCAAACGTAAATACTCTAGCATTGTTTTCTAATATTGTTGATACACCATCTTGATCTCTAACCACGAATGTTTTCATCCATTCAAAATCATCAGAACTTATATCTGCTATATTTAATCTATTAACTTTTGAAAGTGTTCTAATAGATGTCATATAATCTTCTGGCAATGGATTACCATTTATTGAAAGTGCTTCTAATCCACTTACCTTAGAAAAATAACTTATATCCCTTATGCCATTATCATTTACATAAGCTGTTTTTAAATTCGATAAATGTTCGAAATTCATGATACTCGTTAATCTATTGTGTCCTATATCTATTACCTCTAAAGAAGTCATATTACCTATAGAATCATTTACAGATTCTATTTTATTTCCTGGAACTATAATTGTCTTTAACCAAAGATTATTTATTGGCATCAAATCTCTCAGCTCAGTCATGTTTATTCTCAAATCTTCAAGACCTGACATAGTAGTAAGTGCACTTATATCTTTGAGAGGATCTTTAGTATTCCCACAACCGTGGATACTGCAAGTTCCACTTCCATCTGCATCTTCCGATTCGCTATCCATATTCAGATCATTATTCAAATAATAAACTTTTTTTACTTTCTTACAATTTTTCAAACAACTAAAGTTCACTAAGTCTCTGCTATGAGCACTATCATCAAGCTCAACTATAAACGACTCTAGATTAATCGCATATTTTAAAGGTGCTACCAAGCTATCATCTACATTTCTATCACCGACATAGAAATTTTTGAGCATTTTCATATCAGCTACTGTAAATACATGATCCGTAGTTAATGGTGCATATGAAGTCTTTGCTTCATCTGTCAAATTTTTGTAGTCCCCATCATTTTCATTAAATAAATCTACATAGAATGCTTTTACTTCATCAGACATTGTTACTTTTTGGTCATCACCAACTTCTGTTCTGAGATAAACCACTTCAACAGAATCAGGAATAGCATTATCTCCAATTTGCAGTTCTCCAGCTACATTATCTACTATTACCTTTTTCAAATTATCACAACTTACAAATACTTCTTTTCCAATTCGCTGAACTGAATTAGGTATTGTAATTTCTGTTAAACTTCTACACTCTTTAAATGTTGAGTCACCTATACTAGTAACAGTATTCGGTATAATTATATTTGCTAATTTCTCTGCTCGCTTAAATGCATTATTTCCAATAGTTGTAAGTCCATCTGGTAAAACTATTCTTTCAAGATTACCTGCCTTGTAGAATGCGTAGTGATTTAAAATTGTTACATTTGGAGAAACCTCTATGTCTGTTATTCCCTGACAATTCTCAAATGCACTAAATCCTACCTCTTCTAAGCTACTTGGCATAGTTACCGTCTCTATACCAGTTTTCATAAATGCACCTTTTGCTATCTTGACTACACCCTCTGGTATATCATAATGAGTTCCCTTTGACTTGAGATACTGTATCAAAGTTTTGCCTTCCTTATCATACAATACGCCATCTATATCAGAATAATTCTGATTCGCTGGATCTACGTTGATATTAGCTGCATTATCTATACCTGAAAATGCCCATTCATTTATTGTTGTAATACTAGCTGGTATATTGATTTCCTTGATATTGCTACTATCCAAAAACACACTGTATCCAATCGTCTCTAGACCATCACTTATTGTTACATCAGACAATGAAGTACAGCTTGCAAATGCAGCATAATTAAGGTTATCAAGAGTCGCTGGAAGCACTATAGATTCAAGAGAACTACATTTGTAAAATGCATACTCATCTATCATAGTAAGTCCCTCTTTAATTGCCACATCAGTTAATGAACTACACTCCTGGAACGCAGCATAATTGATACTTTCAAGTGATGATGGTAAATCTAGGGATTTAAGAGCTGCACATTTGTAAAAAGCTTGCTCATCTATTGTAGTAAGTCCTTCTGGAAGTACTGCAGATTCTAATTTTTCACAGCCATAAAATACTTTTTTAGGTATAGTATCCAATCCTGACTTTATCATTGCTGTTTTCAAACTAGTATCACCTGAGAACACTTCTTCCTCCAAATTTATTAGAGTTGACGGAAGTTCTATTGATTTAAGTGCACTACATTTATAAAAAGCTTTCTTGCCGATTGACGTAATTCCTTCTGGTAATATCACTGATTCTAAATTCTCACAGTCAGCAAATGAATATGTCGGTATAGTTTTTAATCCAGCTTCTATAATCACTGTTTTCAAACTAGTATTTTTGTAAAAAACACCCGCTTCTAAGCTTTCAAGTGTTGATGGCAATGTTATCATTTCTATATTTGATTTACTAAATGCTTTAGATTCAATAGATTTTACAAAACTTTTCACAGTATAGTTTGTCTCATCTTTATTCAAAAACATGATAAGTTTTGACTTATCTTTTGTATAAATAGCACCTTCTTCTGCCACAAAATTGACATTTTCTTCTGCTACTGAAATAACACTTCCATCCACACCTTCAAATGATTCTGAATAAATAACACTAACATTTTCTGGAATTACAAGAGACTCTAATGAATCGCATCCTAAAAATACATTTTTGTTAATTTTGTTTATTCCACTTGGCAATTTAATTGTTTTCAAACTAGTACATTCTGAAAATGATTTTTCATCTATATCATTTACACTGTCTGGAATAACAATATTTTCAAGTGCACTACACCCCAAAAATCCACCTCCTGAGATTCTTTTAAGTCCATCATTCAATGTAATCGTTCTAAGACCCGTACATCTTGCAAATGCCCCATATCCTATACCCTCAACAGAATTTGGCATAATTATTTCTTTCAAATTAGAACATTTATAGAATGCCATTTTCCCTATTTGAGTAACACCTTCAGGAATAGTTACTGACTTTATTCGAGTTTCACTTTCAAATAATTTTTCTCCCAATTCCGATATACCATCATTTATAACCAAGTTTCCATTGTTATAAAGTGTTGCTATTAATGCATCTCCATCCTTATACTCCTTGCAAATACCATCTTCATCAACACTCAGCTGATCTATTTTTTGTTTAGATTGCTCCAACACATTATAGTTTTCAACCTCTTGTTTTTGCGAATCTGTAAGTGAATTGTATTTACTTAATAAAGTTTCTATCTGTATCTTGCTATCTAAAGTCATTTCCTCTAAGCTTGGTAGTTTAGCAATTTCATCCTCTATCGCTTTAGCTTCTTTAGATTTACTTGGCGTACTTGGCGTACTCGGTGTACTTGGTGTACTTGGTGTGCTTGGTGTGCTTGGCTTATCTGTTTCTCCACTTGTTTGTGGTTTTTGCACATTATCTGTTTCTCCTATAGCTACCTTATCATCGACCTCTAATTCCAATTCTCCTGATTCACTACTAACCTTCTCTATAAAACTCCCGGGTTTATCTGATTTTATTTTTATTTTACCCTTCTGATCAGCATCAAATTTCAATTCACCCTTTAACTTTCTACCATTTAGGTCAATATCTACCATCTGCTTGACCTCTAATAATTGATCTTCTAATTCTATATCAGCATCTAAAACTACTTCTGAAATTCTCGAATCATTTATATACTTCTTCAAAGACGAACTATCTTTAACTACAATTTTTCCTTTTTCCGCTTCTACATTGGGATATTGTATAACATTGCCACCATCTTCATGTAAATTTAACTCCACTAATTTCTCTTTATTTTCTTTTGATATAGGCAGCTTATCATCTATGTCGATCAAATCTTCAGTAATCCCACTTATGTTATAATAAATCTCTTCACTCTTAAATATGGCATCATTAATTTCATCTATTGCCCATTCCTGTTCCAAATCTTCTATAGAAAATACTTCATTTCCTACAACTACTATATCCTTTGGTATGGCATTTGCCACTCCGCCCCCAAATAGCATAGATGTCGCCAATGCTATCGATATAAAACACTTACTTCTCTTCATATTTTATTCTCCCCCTATATTAAAAATTACTTCCTTGTAAGACAAAAATAAAGACGATTCTTCAGCACCAGTGATTCAATACCAAAGAACCATCTTAAACTTTATCTAAATTATATTAATAAATTTATTAACCCTGAGACACGTGTACATTGATTTGTACTTCTGGTTTGTCTGCACTCATCCCCTCTAAAAGATCATACGAACCCTTGAACACATAATCTCCAGCAACGCTCGAATCATAATTTTCACAAGTCCAAGTCATATCAACATTTATAGATTTTCCGTTATTAAGCGTCATGCTCAAACTATTTGGTAAATCAATATCTTCTTCATTCACGCCAGTACTTATATTTACATCACTTGTTTCCGGAGCCTCACTGACCTTAAGTATTACGACTTTATGATAATTAGAATTCTCAAACCAATTGTTGATATTGTCATAATCTAAATTAGGTGTATATATATGAACTTTAGAATCTTCATCATGACCTGGATTTCCCATAAATACCTCTCCATGTACCTTTTTAACTTTTTTAAGCACAGTTATAGATCTGATTTGATTATTTAAAAACGAGAATCTATCAAGTGCTATATCCACTATATCTTCATCAAAATCAACAGAAACTATAGCATTATCAGCAAATGCATGATTTCCTATTTTCTTTAAACTAGATGGTAACTCTAGATATTTGATTTCATTATCATTAAATGCATACGGCTCTAATGCCTTTACACCTTCCGTCAAATCAACTACTTCTATATCATTTTTTTCAAACGCGCGACCATTGACAACAAAATCTGATATACCATCTGGGAACTCGACTTTAACCAATCCTTTTCCCATAAATGCATTTTCTCCAATTCCCTCAACTACGTCTCCATCTGGAGTAATCTTTGGTATTATCAAATTTTTATCTGATTCAAGTTGTGAAAGTCCGTCCTGACTAAAACCAGTAATGATATCATCATCGTACGTAAAATCTTCTTTCGTCCATTTAGAATCATCTGCTACATGTGCTTGTTCTTTTACTAACACATCTGTAGTCAATTTTAGCTCATAGTCATCACTAGGCTTCACAACACCATCTGGCAAATCAAATGTTGCTACTGCCGAGTAATTACCACTTTGATTCGGATTATAAGCATCCAAACTCCAGCTTAAATTCACTTCATGTCTATCATCGTTAGAATCAACTATATGAGTTGTTTTGCTAAGTTTTGCAATCACATCATCGCTACTAGTTCCAAAATCAACTACTACACTAGAAACAGCTTCTATATTTTTGATAGTTATATCATCGGCAACTGCCTTTTTCTGACATTCAAAACTAACTACATTCTCATCATTTTCTAAGTTTATAGATTTTGGATCAGCTGAAATCAATTCATGTGCATTATCATCATAACTTGGTGTAATATTAACATCTGCATCTCCTATATGATAGTAATTTCCTTCACCGTTTTTCCAAACTACATCCTCTTTCAATACCTTTTCACCAATCACATACTTGACAACTATCTTAGCTGGATTTATCACCTGATATTTAGAGTCTTCAAAATTATTTGGATTCAGTCTATCTGGTGTAAATATATGAACTATGTCATCGTGACCTAAATTTCCTTTAAATGCAGTTGGACTGAGTGAAGTAACACTACTTGGTATATTTACATCTACTAATTTGTTTCCAACAAATGCTGATGACTCTATAGTTTCAACACCATCTTGAATATCTACTGATTCCAAATAAAGTTCATGCCATGTATTTCTAAAAGCCTGAGATTTAATAGTTTTTACATTACCTGGTATAACTACCGATGTCATATTATTTCTAGCAAGAGCATCCTCTCCCAATGTAATTACACTAGATGGGATATCTACTGACTCTATATGATTGTTATTAAATCCAGACAAATACTCAAGTGTATCAGGCAAGTGTATTTCAACCAACTCATTGTCACTAAATGTCAAATCATCAATTCTCTTTACTCCTGCTGGAATAGTCACACTAGTCATTTTGTTATAACCAAATGCAGTAGGTATCACTTCCAAATTACTTGATAATTTTAAATTCTTTATTTGATTTAAAGTAAATGCACCTGCACCTAAACTAGTCACGCTATCTGGAAGTATAACTTCCTCCAATTTATTTCCGTTAAATGCCAACATTTCGATAGATTCTAAACCATCTGCAAATGAAATATGAGCTATATCATTGTATCTAAAAGCTTCTCTACCTATGATAGTCAAAGTCTCCGGAAGAACTACAGCACTGATCTTTAACTCAGAATCTTTTTCAGCTACAAATGCACGTTCTCCTACGCTTGTTATATTTTCTCCCGCTTCATTTGTCTTTGGAAGTTCTATACTTTGATCTTTTGCAAATTTAGCCAAGCCACTGTCAGAAAATCCTTTTATAGAAGTATTCTCTACATTGAAATCTGCTACAGTCCATTTAACTTCTTCACTAGCTCCAGTGTCTCCACCTTCTCCAGTATCTCCTGAAGTTCTATTGTCAATCAAACGCAAGTTAGTATTGCCTTCAAATGCACCATCATCTAAATTTACCAGAGTCTTCGGAATCGTAACTTCTGTCAGGTTATTGTTCGCAAATGCACTCTTTCTTATACTCTCTAGTGAGGCCGGTATAGTCAAACTTGCAATTTCATTGTCAGAAAACGCCTGTAATGCAATTTCCTTTACTCCCTCTTTTATAACTAAAGTTTGTATATCATTTTCTTTAAAACAATATGAAGGAATCAACTCTAAACTCGAAGGAATAGTGATACTAGTCAATTTATTTTTGAAAAATGCCATATTTCCAATCGATTCGATATTTGTTGGCAACTCTATACTTTGAATATCATTCATAGCAAAAGCTCCCATACCAATCTTAGTTACACTACTTGGTATAGTAATAGCAGTTATTCCTTTTGATCTAAATGCGGTATTTCCAATTTCCACAACAGCCTTACCATCTATTGATTCTGGAATATCTATCTCAGTGTCACTTCCCAAATACTTTTTAATTACACCATCTTCAAACTCATAACTACTCTCAGGTT
>JAOAQY010000061.1 GCA_025210965.1 Tissierellales bacterium | reverse complement strand
ATAAAAAATATCAATCTTCTTCCCTATCACGAAATTGGCAAAGATAAATACAATAGGCTAGGGCTCGACTATAAAGGGCATTTGATGAAAGTTCCATCTGATGAAAAACTAAAAGAATTCAAATCTTTATTTGAACAATATAATTTTGAAGTTAAAATAGGAGGTTAGAAAATGGAAAGAGGCATGAATGAAAGAATCAAAAAACTTAGAAGACAAAGTTTAGATGCAATTCCCCACATATCAATCGAAAGAGCTATTTTGATGACTGAGGCATATGAAAAATATGCTGGTTCTGTCGACACTCCCGTTTTAAGAGCTTTAGCTTTTAAACATTTAATGGAAAATAGAACCCTTTGCATAAATGAAAATGAGCTAATAGTTGGTGAGAAAGCAGACGCTCCTCAAGCCGCACCTAGTTTTCCTGAATTATGTTGCCATACACTAGAAGATTTTGATGTGATGGATTCAAGGGATAAAATTTCATTTAAAGTAAGTGACAAAATAAAGTCTATTCAGCGAGACAAAATCATTCCTTATTGGAAGCATCGCTCAATCAGAAATATGATATTTGATCATATGACTCCCGAATGGGTTGATTGCTATGAAAATGGCATATTCACAGAATTTATGGAACAAAGAGGCCCTGGACACACTGTTGCTGATGGAAAAATGTATAAAAAAGGTTTTCTAGATTTTAAAAAAGATATAGAAACAGCTATATCAAAATTAGATTATATCAATGATAAAGAAGCTTATAATAAAAAGAATCAACTAAATGCTATGGGCATTTGCTGTGATGCAATAATTACCTATGGCAAACGCTATGCTTCGTATGCACGAGAATTAGCCGAAAATGAAACTAACGAGACTAGAAAATCCGAATTACTTCAAATAGCTGCCAATTGTGAAGTTGTCCCTGCACATGCACCTAAAACTTTCCATCAAGCTATTCAAATGTATTGGTTTGTTCATATTGGTGTTACAACAGAACTAAACATTTGGGATGCTTTTAGTCCTGGTCGATTAGATCAACACCTAAACCCATTCTATGAAAAAGAAATTAGCGAAGGTTCCCTAACTCCTGAAAACGCAAAAGAACTTCTAGAATGTCTTTGGGTAAAATTCAATAACCAACCCGCTCCTCCAAAAGTAGGTATCACTCTAAAAGAAAGTGGTACTTACACAGACTTTGCAAATTTAAATACTGGTGGAGTGACATCGGATGGACATGATGGTATAAATGAAGTCAGCTACTTGATATTAGACACTATGGATGAAATGAAGCTTTTACAACCTAGTTCTAATGTGCAGATCAGTAAAAAAACACCTCACAAATTTGTCAAAAGAGCTTGCGAAATTTCGAGAAAAGGTTGGGGTCAACCAGCATTTTACAATACAGATGCTATAATTCAAGAGCTATTAAATGCAGGCAAAAGCATTGAAGATGCTCGTGAAGGTGGTACAAGTGGTTGTGTTGAAACTGGCGCTTATGGAAAAGAAGCTTATATACTGACTGGATATATGAATCTACCAAAAATACTAGAAATAACATTAAACAATGGCTATGATAAAATTGCTCAAAAACAACTTGGTATAAAAACTGGTCTTGCCAAAGATTTCAACAGCTATGATGAATTATTTGATGCATTTAAAAAGCAATTACACCACTTTGTCAATATAAAAATAAAAGGAAACAATGTGATCGAAAATATATATGCTAAGCACATGCCTGCTCCATTCTTGTCTATAGTTGTAAGTGATTGTATAACAAATGGAAAAGACTATAATGCTGGTGGTGCTAGATACAATACTAACTATATTCAAGGCGTTGGTATTGGAACTATAACAGATTGTCTTTCTTCTATAAAATACAATGTATTTGACAAAAAGAAATTTGATATGAATGAACTTATGAATGCTTTAGATGCAAATTTTGAAGGCTATGAACAAATTAAGAATATAGTAACAAATAAAACGCCTAAGTATGGTAACGATGATGATTACGCCGATGAATTGATGCTAGATGCCTTTAACGCATTCTACGAAGAAGTTACTGACAGAAAGAATATGAAGGGTGGTTATTATAGAATTAACATGCTTCCTACTACTTGCCATGTTCACTTTGGTTCTGTAATGGGGGCTAGCCCAAATGGCAGATTAGCACACAAACCTCTTTCAGAAGGTATTTCTCCTGCAAAAGGTGCTGATAGAAATGGTCCTACTGCCGTAATTAAATCTGCTTCAAAAATGGATCATCTACGAACTGGAGGCACTTTGTTGAATCAAAAGTTTACTCCATCAGTCGTTGCCGGTAATGAAGGTCTAGAAAATATGGCTGCTTTTGTAAAATCTTATTTCACTATGGATGGTCATCATATACAATTCAATGTAATTGACAAACAAACACTTATTGATGCTCAAAATAACCCTGATGAATATAAAGATTTAATTGTCAGAGTAGCTGGCTACAGCGATCATTTCCACAATCTGAGCAAAGCTTTGCAAGATGAAATAATCGAAAGAACAGAACAATCATTCTAAATTTATAAATACAACTTAATTTCAAGGAGGAGTTTAACATGGATAAGAAAATAGGTTTTATAGGCTGCGGAAATATGGGAAGAGCTATGATAGGTGGAATAGTAAATTCTAATCTAGTAAAACCAGAAAATGTAATAGTTGCTGATGGTTATCAAGGAAGCCTCGACATAGCAAAAAAAGAATACGGTGTATTAACAACTATGGACAATACAGAGGTTGCCAAAACTTCAGATATAATTGTTTTGTCTGTAAAACCAAACATATATGACATAGTAATTTCAGATATAAAAGCTCATGTAAAAGACGACGTAGTAATAGTTATAATAGCTGCTGGAAAATCAGTGAAGAGTATAGAAGAAGCTTTTGAAAAAGACATAAAAGTCGTTAGAACCATGCCAAATACTCCTGCTTTAGTGGGAGAAGGTATGGCATGCATTTGTCCTAATCCAAAACTTTCAAAAGACGATATGGATGCTGTGGTTAGCTTATTTGAGAGCTTTGGAAAAGTTGAATTAGTTGATGAAAAATTAATGGATGTAGTTACATCTACTAGTGGATCTTCTCCAGCATATGTTTTTATGTTCATTGAAGCAATGGCAGATGCAGCTGTTTTAGATGGTATGCCTAGAAATAAAGCCTATAATATAGCTGCTCAAGCTGTTTTAGGTTCTGCGAAAATGGTTCTAGAAACTGGCAAACATCCAGGTGAGTTAAAAGATATGGTTTGCTCTCCTGCCGGAACAACTATCGAAGCTGTCGCATCACTTGAAGAAGATGGATTTAGATCTTCTGTCATCAAAGCCATGAGAAAATGCACTGAAAAATCTAAAAAAATGTCTAAATAATTCAATAATCAAAAATGCAATTGTACTTAAAAATTGAGTACAATTGCATTTTTGATATTATGCCATTCTAGAGAAGTACTAGCTTGTTTTTTAATACCCACACAAAATTTCCTTGAGTAGTTCTCCATCAATATTTCCACCAGATAAAACTAGAGCAACATTTTTACCACCGATTCGCTCTTTATAGTCAAAAACCGCCGCTACAGTTGTGCAGCTCCCTGCCTCTACTATATACTTTTCATCCTTAGCCATAAAACTAACAGCTTTTGCTATAGATTCCTCTGACACTACTATAAAATCATCTACAAGCGTCTTTGCCATATCATAACTAAGTTTTCCGCTTCCCCCAACTAATGCATCGCAAATCGAATCCTTAATCTCATAACTCTCATAAAAAACTCCATCTTCATATGATTTAACCATTGCAGGACAAGCTTCTGTCTGGACACCAACTATCCTAATTTCTGGATTCATCGCTTTAATATACGTGGCTATCCCTGTTATAAGACCTCCTCCCCCAATTGGCACTACTATAGTATCTATATTGCTATTTTGTTTTAATATTTCAATACCTATCGTTCCCTGACCTGCATAAACCTTAGGATCACTATAATAAGCATCTATATAGGTCATATCGTGTTCTTCAATATATTTCATTCCCAAAGAATGTGCCTCATCATAATCTTTTCCAAGTAACATTGCAGTTCCGCCAAAATACTCTATTTTATCAATTTT